>CAJXPN010001013.1 GCA_913058025.1 uncultured Myxococcales bacterium
TATAAGAGACAGCCCTATACCATATACATAGGGCGCAGCGCGCGCGCCGAGCGCAGTGTCAACACGCCGGCGTCGCGCGAACATTTCCGACCCCAGCACCCCGAGCGAGCACCTTGCGCGCACTCCCCGTCGACGCGATACGCCCCGAACTGACCGCCGCCCTGGGCGACGCGGCCCCCATCATCCTCACCGCGCCGACCGGCTCGGGCAAGTCCACGCGCGTGCCGCTCTGGCTCGCCGAGGAGACCGGCCGCCCGTGCCTGGTGATCGAGCCGCGCCGCGTGGCTTGCCGGTCGCTGGCGGGCTACCTCGCGCGCCTGCGCGGCGAACGCGTCGGCGAGTACATCGGGTACTCCATCCGCTTCGAGGACAAGCGCTCGAGGGACACGCAGGTCCTGTTCGTCACGCCGGGCGTGGCGCTGCGGCTGCTCGCGCGGCCCACGCTGGGGTTCGGCTCGGTCGTCCTCGACGAGTTCCACGAGCGCGGCTGGGAGGTCGACCTCATCGCCGCGATCCTGCGCGAGCGGAAGTCCTCGGGCGCGCTCGACGGCCCGCTGGTCTTCACGTCCGCCACGCTCCAGGTCGACTCGCTCGCCGAGGAGCTCGGCGGCCGCGTCCTCGAGGCGCAGGGGCGCGCGTACCCCGTCGAGATCGAGTACATGGGCGAGGTCCCGTCGCCCACGCGAGAGGACCTGGAGCGGCGCGTCGAGCGCGCCGTCGGGCGCGCGGTCTCCGAGGGCGAGGGCGAGATCCTGGTGTTCCTCCCGGGCAAGGGCGAGATCGGCGCGTGCGCGACGGCGCTCGCGCGCCGCGCCGCCGCCTGGAACATCGAGCCGCTCGAGGTCCACGCGTCGCTGCCGCCAAAGCAAATGAGGCGCGTATTCGAAGAGTCGAGCGGCCCGCGCAGGCGGGTCTACCTGTCCACGAACGTCGCCGAGACCTCGATCACGCTGCCAGGCGTGACGTGGGTGATCGACTCGGGGCTCGCCAGGATGCAGCTCCACCGCGCGGGCAGGACCGCGCTCGCGCTCACGCCGATCGCGCACGACTCGATGGAGCAGCGCGCGGGACGCGCCGGCCGCGTCGCGCCGGGCACGTGCCTGCGCCTGTGGGAGCGGCACTGGGCGGCGCCGCGCGCGACCTCGCCCGAGATCGAGCGCGTCGCGCTCGACGACTTCATCCTGCGCGCCGCGGTCTGCGGCCTGGACGCGCGCGCTTTCGATGACGCCCCCTGGGTCACGCCCCCGCCCGACTTCGCGCTCAAGGAGGCGCGCGCCCACCTGCGCGCCATCGGCGCGCTCGGCGCCTCCAACCAGATCACCGCCCACGGCCGCGTCCTCGCCGGGCTGCCCGTGTCGGCGTTCGAGGCGAGGTTGCTCCACGACCCGCCGAAGAAGCTCGCGGCCTCGATCGCCGACGTCGTGGCCATCCTGCAACGCGGGAGACGCGTCGTGTTGCCCCTGGAGCACATCCGCTCGAACCAGGACAGGGTCCGGGACGCGCGCGAGGACCTCTTCGAGGGCTGCACGAACGAGGTCTTCGAGACATTGCGCGCGCTGCGCGCGGGTCACGCCGAGCGCCACGGCCTGCGCCGCGCCACGCTCGACGAGACCCGGCGGCTCGCCAAGCAGCTGCGCTCCTCGATCGGCGCGCCCACGGACGTGCGCGCCGACGGGATGAGCCTGCCCGACCTCGACGCGCTCGCCAGGCACCTGCTCACGCGCGCGCCCGAGGTCGGCTTCGCGCTGCGGCCGCGCGCCCAGGGTGATCGTGGGAAGCGCTCGCGCTCGAAGTCCAAGCCGTGGGGCAACGGCGAGTTCGAGCTGATGGTCGACCCGTTCATCGCGGCGCGCGAGGAGGACAGGCCGCGCGAGAACGAGGAGCCCGTGGCGGGCGCGATCCTGGACCACGCGTGGCTGGGCGATCGCAAGGGGATGGGCGTGACGGGGCGCGGCTCGATGCTCCTGCCTGCCTCACCGAAGCTGATGGCCGACTGTGGCCTGGGAGAGGTCACGCTCGAGGAGGTCCGCTCGAGCAAGGGGCGCGTCATGGCGCGGGTGCGCCGCGAGCTCGCGGGCGCCACGCTGTCCTCACGCGACGAGGCGCTCACGGGCGACGTGCTGTGCGAGGAGGCCGCGCGGCTGATCCTCAAGAACCAGCACATGCGCGGCGCGGGCGCCATCGTGCTCGACGACATGCACATCCTCACGCTGCTGAACGAATGGAGGTTCACCAACGACACCGAGCACTTCGACCTCGACCGCCTGCACGCCATGGAGGTCCCGACCCCGCAGGAGTTCCTCGCGGGGCGCCTGCGTGACCTCGGGCTGACGACGAGCAACGAGTTCGCGCTGCTCGAGCATGACGACCTCCGCCCCGACATCGCGGGCATGACCAAGCTCGCCGACTGGGACATCGACCCGCTGCGCGAGGACTTCCCGCGGATCTGGAGCTACCAGAGCTGCGACTACACATGTCAGGTCAACCTCGCGGCGAGGCGCGTGACGCTCGAGCCGGCGAACAAGCAGGCGCGCTCACGCAAGGAGCCGCCGCGCGGCGTGCTGCCGAGGTTCCGCGGGTTCTCGGT
>CAJXPN010001014.1 GCA_913058025.1 uncultured Myxococcales bacterium
ACGAGATTTCTGCCTGTCTCGTGGGCTCGGAGATGTGTATAAGAGACAGCCGCGCGCAGCGCCGCGATGGGCGAGTCGCTCGGCCCCGCCGCCACGTCCAGCCCGTCGACCTCCAGTGAGAGCAGGCGCGACTTCAGCGCCGCGTCCACCGTCACGCTCCCGACCCTGGCGTGTCCGATCTTCGGGAGCTCCAGTGAGATCAACGGCCTGCCGTCCTCACCCGACGTCAGCGTCACCTTCGCGTGCCGATCGCGCACTCCCAGCGTCATGTCCACGGCCCACGGGATCGACCTCCTGAGCGGCCTGGGCAGCTTCTCGTGCGCCGCCGCCGCGCTCCCCTTCGCGATCACGCGCAAGGTCGCGTCCTCGCCGCGCACGCTCGCCTCGTCGCTCGACACCTCGAGCCAGTCCTCGCCCCCCCAACGCGCCTTCGCGCTCACGTTGCGCACCGTGACATCGGGCGGTGAGTCGATCAGCTCGCGCAGGAACCGCGCCCGCAGCGACGTCGGATCGCTCGGCTTGCTGTCCCCGGACTTCTCACCGTTCGAGAGCGCGTCGATGAGCACGTCCACGTCCACGTTCGCCACCACGTCGGTCACCTCGACCGAGTTCAGCCGGGGCGTCTCCGACATGAGCGTACTCAGCTCGGGGCTCACCTCGACGCGCGCGATCGTCGCGTCCACGCCGCGCTTCGTGTCGCGCGCCGTGACCTCCGTCAGGATCAGTGTCCCCGACCAGTCGACCTCGAGCTCGCCCCAGGTCACCTCGAGGTTCTCGCGCGCGCTCAGGATCTCGATCGCCTTGGACTCGATCGCTCCCCCCGCCATCGTCGGCAGCAGCGCGAGCCCGATCCCCGTGAGCACCAACAGCGACACCAGCGCCGTCAGGATGATGCGTGCTCTTCTGGACAAGGCGTGACTCGGGGCTCTGGGGGCTTCTTGGGGCATCTGGCGCGCGCGCGATGCGGGTGAAACACCACCACACGACGCTCAATTTCATGGGCTCAAGATCCTCTCATGTCGCGGCGACGTCAAGGATTCAGGCCCGGGTTGCGCCCCGCTCGTCGGCCGCGCTACCGTCTCACCAACCCCCGCGGAGCATCACGAACCATGAGACGCATCCTCCTGAACTCCGCATTAGCCCTCGGCCTCGCCGCCTGTGGCAACCCGACCCCGGAGCCCGAGCCGGACCCCGACCCCTCCGAGTCCCTCTGCGACCCGATCACCACCGAGCGCGAGTGTTTCGACGCCGGTTGCTCGTTCTTCGCCTCGGCGTACCCGATGACCGCCGACTCCGACCTCTGCGACTCCGGCTCCGCCTTCGGCGTCTGCGTCTACTCCCAGGACCCCGACGGCCCGCCCACGCTGACCTTCTACACCCAGGAGCGCGACGGCGAGCTCGTCGCCTTCCAGCTCGGCTTCGACGTCACCCTCGAGGGCTGGACCTCGTGCGCCGCCAGCTCCCTCGAAGAGACCTGCGCCTGCGCGGAGTGAGCTGTGGCAGACGCGGAGAGAGCGGCGCCTTCTGTGAAGACGCCGCTCTCTCGTTCACGCTGCCTGTGCGTCGCGCTCAGTTCGAGCCCTGGCACTCGCCCGTGTAGTCGATGCCCATGCCGCCAGCGTGGCACGAGTTGCTGTAGGTGCGGCCGTCGCACCCACAGACAGGGTCGTACTGCTGCGTGCAGAACTGCCCGAGCACCTGGCACGTTCCCGACGCGTCCGCGACGTTGCACATGCCGGAGTCCTGGACGCAGGTCTCGCCGGCGCTGCACTGGAGGCCGGCGATCCCGCCGCACATCGTGCCTATCGTGCCGCTCTGGCACTCGCCCTGGTAGTCCACCGACACGCCCGAGGCGTGCGCGCCGCACTCGTTGCCATAGGTGTTGCCGTCGCAGCCACACACCGGCGTGTAGTCCTCGGTGCAGAATTGGGGCGGGGTCTGGCACGTGCCCGGCGCGTCTGCGCGCCCGCAGTTCGCGCTCTCGGGGCGGATGCACGCCTCGTCCGCGCCGCACTGGCCCGCGCCGCGCGTCCCGCAGGTCTGGCCGCTGGCCTGGCACTCGCCCACGCTGTCGACCGACGCGCCCGCGGCCTTGGCCATGCACGCGTTGCCGTACGTCGTCCCATCACACGCGCACACCGGCGCGTACTCCTTGGTGCAGAACTCGGGGACGAGCTGGCAGGTGCCCTGAGAGTCGGCCCAGCCGCATGTGCCATCCTCGATGATGCAGGCCTCGTCCTCGTCGTCGCACTGGACGCCGGCGAACCCGCCGCACACCTGCATCGAGGAGACCGGATCCACGGGATCGGGGTCGGGATCGCTGCTCCCGCCACACGCCAACATGATCGCGAGCATACCCGCGCCCCAGACACCGTAGAAAATCTTGTCTCTCATCTTATATCGCTCCCTATGGATGGGCCGCGTTCGCGGCCTCTCATCGTGTTCGTCTTCGATTGAAACTGGTCTACCTGCAGGACACGTGCCCATACCGCGCGTGTGTGAACCGGACGGTTCGTTGCGGGCGAGAGGGGGTGGCCTGTCTCTTATACACATCTGACGCTGCCGACGATCTACTCTGTGTAGATC
>CAJXPN010001015.1 GCA_913058025.1 uncultured Myxococcales bacterium
AGTAGATCGTCGGCAGCGTCAGATGTGTATAAGAGACAGGTCATGGGCTTGGGCGTCGGGAGCAGGTCCGATGTCTCCTGCGCGAGCGACGACGCGTCGGTGTCGGGGATGGGCGCGGGCTGCGCGCGTTCGTACGTGACGTTCGCGGAGGAGGGCGGCGGCCAGGTGCGGAGCGCGCGGGTGAGCACGGACGCCGGCGGGTGCTTTGGAGCGGGCGGCGGCGCGACGCGAGAGGACGCGTCGCGAAGGACGGCCTCACGCGTGAGCGCGGGGAGCCCCTCTGAGGGGGTGGTGCGCAGGTAGGCGTCACGCAGCGCCGGGTGGACCGGGCTCGAGCGCTCCTCGAGGAGCGCGCGGGCGCGGGCGCGGCGAGCCGAGCGTGTGGTCGGCTGAGAAGACCGGAGCTCCAGCGAGCTCAGCTCGGGGTGTAGTGGGATGCCATGCGACGGAGTTTCACGAAGAGAAGACTTCGAAGGCGCCGAAGGCGCCGTGGTGGCGGAGGAGGGCGCTCGGCCCGTCGCGATCGCCATGGCGTTGGTGCGGACGCCGCTGAGGTTGATGCCGCCAGCCTCGAGGAGGCGGTACGCCTCGCTCTGTGGCTCGCGAAGGAGCGCCGCCAGCAGGTGCATGCTCGAGACCGAGCGCGACCCACACGAGCGCGCGAGGCGCTCGGCACGCGCGACCATGGAGGTCAGCGCGCGGGCCGGCTCACCGCGAGACGGTGCGTCGATCGAGAGCACGCTCTGTAGGCGCACCTCGCTGGACTCGAGGAACGAGGAGGCCTCGTTCGGCTCGTGACACATGGAGACGAGTAGATGAGCCGAGCGCAGCTCTTGACCCTCGGCGCGCGCGGTGTCGCGAGCTCGGGTGAAGATGTTGCGAAGCTCGGGGCTCAGAGGTAGATCAGTGCTCAGAGGGCGTGCCATCCTTAGCGTTCCTCCGGCGTTGGCCGTACGGTTTGGCGCGCTGCGAGAGGTGCAAGACCTCAGGTGCGCGCGAATGTAAACGAGGGGACTTCCTTGTCCGTGAAACGGAAGTTAGCACGCACGTTGATCGCTGCAAAGCGGTTTGTCCGGACGGTCGAGGGGCGGGGCGATCTGTAGTGTCTCAAGTTATTGATATATAGGGGCTCTTTGGGGCCCTCTCAGGAGGCGAAGGTGTCGTATAACAAGACGATCATCCAGGCGGAGTTGGCGCCGGCGGCGACGGGTCCGTACTCCCAGGCGGTGGGCTATGGAGGGCTCCTGTTTACAGGTGGTCAGGTCGGCGAACACCCGGACGACGGGACGTTGATTCGTGGAGGCGTGGAGTCGCAGGCGAGGCAGGCGCTGAGGAACCTGTCGATGGTGTTGGAGGCGGCGGGGCTCGACCTCACGCACGCGCTCAAGGCGACGGTGTACTTGAAGAACCTGGCGGACGCGGAGGTCATCGACAGGGTGTTTTCGGAGTTCTTCGACGAGAACCCGCCCGCGCGCGACCTCGTGGAGGTTAGCCGCCTGAGTAAGGATGGGCTCGTCGCGGTCTCGTTGGTGGCGGCGGCGCCGCCACCCGAAGTCGACGAGGTCGCCGTCGTCGCGGGGGGCGCCGCGGCCGTCGCGTTGGCGAGCGAGGAAGGGTGAGCGTGGCCTCTGGCGTTGACACGTATGGAGTGTGTGCGGGTCGAGCGCGAGGAGGACCGGTGAGGAGAAGCGGCAGTGTATGGTGTGTGTGTGCCGCGGTGCTGATGGCGTGCGCGCCGGGTGAGCCCACGGCGGAGGCGCTGGACGTGCCCGACGAGGTCGAGGCCGAGGAGGCCGAGGGGCCGATGCCTCGCGCGCCGGACGCCCCCGACTCGAAGGCCCTGATGCCCGCGCTCGGGAGCAAGGCGCCGCCGTTTCCGTACTTGCCCGGGGAGGACGAGGCGGTGTCGAGGTCGCTCGGGACGTCGTCGGACGGTCACCTCGTGGCGGGGAAGACGCTCGTGTTGCCGTTGCCGTACGTGGCGATGCTCGACGAGCAGTCGAGGCGAGACCTCAACCACACGACGGACAGGGTGCTCGGGATCCTCGACAGGGCGTCGGCGTTCGTGGCCGGGAGACACCCTGGCGCGGTGGTGTACCTTGGGAACATGGGTCGCAAGGGGGGAGGGGACATCCCGTATTCGATCTCGCACAACTCTGGCCGAGACGCGGACATCGCGTTCATGGTCAAGGGGGAGGACGGGCTCCCCGCGGTGATGCCGACGTTGCTGCCGCTGGACGAGTCGGGGAGGTACGAGGGGGAGCACGGCGTGTATGTGTTCGACGTGGAGCGGAGCTGGTCGCTGGCGCGCGGGCTGATCGAGCAGACGGGCGGCGACCTCCAGTACCTGTTCGTGGCGAACTGGCTCAGGGACGAGATGATCGCGCACGCGGAGGCGACGGGGGAGCCGGCCGAGGTCGTCTCGCGCGCGAAGAGAGCGATGAGGCAGCCGACGGCGTCGCTGCCACACAACGATCACTTCCACCTGCGCGTGTACTGCTCGGAGCGAGACTACGCGTCGGGGTGCAAGGACACCTGTCTCTTATACACATCTGACGCTGCCGACGATCTACTCTGTGTAGATC
>CAJXPN010001016.1 GCA_913058025.1 uncultured Myxococcales bacterium
GCGCTCGAGTTGACCTACACCGGCGCCGGAGACGAGGGCGCCCGCGCGCTCGCGCTCGCGGGCGCGCCGAAGCTCGCGCGGCTCGGCCTCGGTGCATGCCACGTCGGAGACGAGGGCCTCGAGGCCCTCGCCGCGGGCTCCTGGCCCGCGCTCACGAGCCTCTCGCTCAACCAGGGCGTCTTCGGCGGCGGCGCCCTCGCGCGGCTGCTCCGCTCGGACGCCGCGCCGGCGCTGCGCACGCTCACGTGCGACGGCGTCCCGCTCGACGCCGGCGCCTTCGACGTGGCCCTGGAGACGACGCTGCGTGACATCTCGCTCTCACCGCCCCGGGGCGTCGACGACCTCGTGGCCGCGCTCCCCCGCGTCCCCTGGGAGGCCCTCCGCCTGAGCCGGGGGGACCTGACCGCCCGGGGCGTGCGCACGCTCGCGGCGGCGCACACCGGCGCGCTCGCGCGCCTCGAACTCGACGCGCAACGCCTCGGAGACGAGGGCGCGCGGGCGCTGTCCGAGGCGCCGCTCGGCGCGCTACGTGTCCTGTCGCTCGGCCAGAACGCGATCGGCTCGGAGGGCGCCGCCGCGCTCTCGCGTGCGCCCTGGTTGGGTGGCCTACGCGCGCTCTCCCTGGACTCGAACCCGCTCGGGGACGACGGCGTCGTCGCGTTGTGTGAGGGCGACCTCTCCTCGCTCCGGTCGTTGTCGCTCACGCACTGCGGCGTGGGCGCCCGCGGCGCCGAGGCGCTCGCCTCCTGCGAGGCGCTCTCGAGCCTGGACACACTCGCCGTCAACCTTCGCCGCTCCGAGCCGCGCGCGGTGCGCGCGCTCGCGGCGTCACCGCACCTGCCCGCGTCGATCCGAGACCGCTGGCGCGCGATCGCGGGTCGGTGGTAGAGCGAGGCCATACTCACCAGCGCCCCGAGGATCAGACCCATGAGCGCCACACCCCACATCGATCGCTTGCTCCACCACGTCCGCGCTCGCCCCGACGCGCTCGCGTTCTCGGTGGGCGACGCCCACCTCACGTTCGGTGACCTCGGCGATCGCGCGCGCCGCTGGGCGGGCGCGCTCCAGGGCCTCGGCGTGGCGCCGGGTGATCGCGTGGCGTGCGTGCTCGGGACCTCGCTGGATCTCATCGAGGTCGTGCTCGGCGCGTACCTGGCCGGCGCGATCCATGTCCCGGTGAACACCCGCTACGGCGCGCTCGAGGTCGAGCACATCCTGCGCGACTCCGGCGCGACGATCCTCCTCACCGAGCACGACGCGCCCGCCCGAGGCTTCGCCGCCGCGCTCATCGACGGGCTCCCGCTCGAGCGCGTCGTCGTGCGAGGGGGTGATCTCGGTCTCGAGGCGCACGAGTCTTCACTGGACGCGCTGCGCGTCACGGCGACGCCGACCCAGGGGCCGCCGCCGGTGTGCGACGACGACCCCGCGCTCTTCATCTACACCTCGGGCACCACCGGCCGCTCCAAGGGCGTCGTCCACACCTACGCCTCGATCGTCGCGGCGATCGGCGCGCTCACGGACCTGTGGCGCTTCTCCCCCGACGACGACCTCGTCCTGGCGCTCCCGCTGTTCCACGTGCACGGCCTGGGGATCGGCGTCCACGGGACGCTCATCCAGGGGAACCGCGCGCTGTTGCACGCCAGGTTCGACCCGGCGGCCGTGGCCGACGAGGTCGCCGACGGCGCCACGGTCTTCATGGGGGTGCCGACGATGTACCACCGGATCGTGGCCGCGATCGACGCGGACCCGAGCCTTGGCGATGCGTTGTCTGGCGCGCGCCTCTTCACGTCGGGCTCGGCCGCGCTCTCGGCGGACCTGTTTGCCCGGTTCGAGGCCCACACGGGGCACCGCATCCTCGAGCGCTACGGAATGAGCGAGACGATGCTCACGCTCTCGAACCCCTACGAGCCCGAGGCGCGCCGCCCCGGCACGATCGGCTTCCCCATCGCAGGCGTCGAGGCGCGTGTCGTCACCGAGGAGGGCGTCGTGGTCACCGAACCCGGCGAGGTCGGCGAGCTCCAGGTCCGCGGCGCGACGATGATGAGGGAGTACTGGCGGGCGCCCGAGCGCACCGCCGAGAGCTTCGACGGCGGCTGGTTTCGCACCGGTGACGTCGTCACGCGGGACGCCGACGGCTACGTCTCCCACCGCGGCCGCGCCAGCGTCGACATCCTGAAGTGCGGCGGCTACAAGCTCTCCGCGCGCGAGATCGAGGAGGTCATCGCGCGCCACCCCGACGTCGAGGAGGTCGCCGTCCTGGGCGCGCCCGATGAGGAGTGGGGCCAGCGGATCGTGGCCGCGGTCGTGGCGCGTGAGGGCGCGCGCGAGCGCGACCTCGGCGCCTGGCTCGAGGCGCTCCGCGAGCGCGTGGCCCAGGAGCTCGCGCCCTACAAGCGCCCCTCCCAGGTTGTCGTGCTCGATGAGATCCCGCGCAACGCGCTCGGGAAGGTCCAGAAGCACAGGATCGAGGTCCCCTGACGCTGTTTTGTGGGGTCTTGGGTTCGCGGGTTTGAAGAGGACTGGGGGTGGGACTGCGGCACGGTCCCCCAGGCGCCGCTCGCTCACGCTCGCTAGCCGGTCCCCTC
>CAJXPN010001017.1 GCA_913058025.1 uncultured Myxococcales bacterium
ATCTACACAGAGTAGATCGTCGGCAGCGTCAGATGTGTATAAGAGACAGGGGCTCCCCCGAGCACGTGGGCGCCGCCTCGTCGCGCTCGGAGGACGACTCCAGCGCGCCCCGGCGCCGCGGCGCGCTCTGGTACCGCCTGAGCATGGAGGGGACCTCGCTGAGGGTGCGGCTGAGGCTGGCGTCTCCGCCCGAGCGCGTGAGCTTCTTCCTACCGGGGACCTGGGCGGGTCGTGACGACCACCACGCCGCGATCACGCTACGGCGCGCGCGCACGCCCAAGGGCGATCGTTCGTTCACGCTCCACAGGGCCGAGCGACGCGTCGACGTCGACGTCGGCGAGGCGCCGTGGGTCGAGCTCTCCTACGACGTCGCGCTCGCGGAGAGGGACTCGGACCGTGAGCGGTTCTCGCCACAACGCGTGGGCGCGGGGTACTTCGCCTACGCCACGACGCTGCTCATACTTCCGAGCGCGCGCGTGTGTGAGATGCTCGCGGACATCCCCATCGAGGTCCGCGTCCCGCACACGTTCAAGATCGCGTCGAACTGGCCGCTGGCCCACGACTCCCGCTCACGCACCAACCCCGAGGAGCACGTCTTCGGGTTCGTCGCGCCCGACGTCGCCTCGCTCAGGGACGCGTTCGTCACCGCCCACGACCGCCTCGACGTCGACGAGGGCGCCGGCGCCACGATCGTCTACGAGCGCGCGTTCGACGGCGACCGCGCCGAGCTCTCGGGCGCGATCCGCAAGATCGTCGCCCACTACGAGCGCCTCTTCGGCCCGCAGCGCGCCGTGACCGCGCTCGTGCGCGCGCCGCATGAGGGGAAGGCGCGCACGCTCTGGGGCACCGGGCGCCGAGAGGGGTTCGTCCTCGAGCTCACGCGCGACGCCCCCGTCGACGTCCACACCAAGATCCTGATCGCGCACGAGGCCTTCCACCTCTGGAACGGCCACCAGCTCGTCCCGACCCCAGAAGCGAGCGCGCGCACGCAGTGGTTCAAGGAGGGCGTGACCCAGTACGTCGCGCTGAACGCGCTGGCGCGCCTCGGCGTCCTCTCCGAGCGCGACGTGCTCGACGAGTGGGCGCGAGTGGCCGCGCGGTACGCGCGCGCCACGCGCGGCGAAGGCGTTCTCCTCGACGCGCTCATGCGCGAGCAGCTCCCCTACGATCGCGGCCTGCTCATCGCGCTCGCGCTCGACCTCGCGCTGCGCCAGGACCCGGGCTCGGAGGCGACCCTGGACGACTGGATACTCGCCATGCTCGAGGACCTCGACGCCGACGCGGGCGCGCGCTACGGAGAGGACGAGCTCCGGGACGCGCTCGTCCGCGTCGCCCCCGCAGGCTCTCGCGCCGAGTCCGTGTGGGCGGCCGCCGTCGAGCGCGGCGACGCGCTCGACGTTCCCGCGCTCTTCGAGTCACTCGGCCTCCACTACCTCCCGCCAGCCTCCGAACGCCCCCCGAGGCTCATACCGTTGGAAGACCGGAGGGCGCTCTTTCGTTCCCTCCTGGGTGCCGCATCGGAAGAGCGACGACCCGCACATTGAACGCCCATACGAGGAGCACATGAGCGAGGATGACGCGCAGCGCTACGTAGCGACCCCTGTGGCGCTGACCAGTTGCGATGAAGGCAAGGGCGGAGAGCGCGCCTTGAAGGCGCGCGCCGCCGTCCCCTTCGAGGACGGCTACGAGGGTTACCTCGACGACACCGTCGGGCTGACCTACGTGGGCCTCGACGCGCTCGACCCGCTGACCGCGCAGCGCGCGCGATCGCTGCGCGGCGCGTCGATCGCAGAGCTCGAGGCGCTCGACCCCGCGACGCTCGAGGACGCCGCGCTCTGGTTCGCGGCGCTGGCGTGGCGAGCGCACGGCTACGAGGACGAGTTCTGCGCGTTCGTCGAGCGCATCCTCAACGGCTCGGGGGACGACCCCTCGGTCGACGACCTCGCGTTGCACGGCTACCACGTGCGCACGCTCATCGGCCGCGGCGCCTTCGAGCGCGCTCGGACCTGGCTCGAGCGGCTCCGCGCCCGCGCCGACGTCGGCGCCACGCACGCGAAGCTCTCAGCGCTGCTCAAGGCAGCCAGCGGCGACGAGATCGGCGCGCGTGAGGAGCTCACGCGCTGGGAGGAACTCGTCGGCCAGAGCCCGGACGAGCTCTTCGAGCTCGCGGAGGACCTGTGGGAGCTGCGGCGCGCCGACCTCGCGCGCGACTGGCTCGTTCGGGCGGAGGACATGGCCACGACGCTCGGAGAGCGCGCGCTGCTGGTGGACGTGGCGCTGCTCAGGCGAGAGCTCCACGCCGCGCCACACGCGGCGGTGAGCGCGGCCATCGAGGCGGAGTGAGCAAGTCGAGCAGTGAGCGCCAGCCAGAGCGAAGAGAGGCGCGGTGACCCGCATGGGTCGCCGCGCCTCTCCTTCTTGCGCCAGGCGTCAGCTCCGGCTCACTGGACGATGTACATCTTCTTGATCTTGACCGGGTCGCCGTCGTAGGCGGAGAAGCGCCAGCGCGACTTGTGCGAGCCCATGCACTGCGCGAACTCGGACGAGCGCCTGTCTCTTATACACATCTCCGAGCCCACGAGA
>CAJXPN010001018.1 GCA_913058025.1 uncultured Myxococcales bacterium
GTATAAGAGACAGGTTGGATGGAGATGTGGCCACGCGAGGCCGACGTCGAGGTCCAACAGGAGCTTGCGCGCGCGATCGTGGGGACGCGCGACCCGGAGGCGCGCGCGGCGCTGGAGGCGTCGATGTGGGGTGCCGAGCGGGGCGTGATCGTGGTGCGCGCGCTGGGCGCCGCGCTGAGCGACGACGCGGCGCGCGCGTTCACCGCGAGGGCGCTCGCGGAGGGAGGCTGCGGGGCGAGCGAGGACGCGGTCGCCGAGCTCGTGTCGGTGGGTCACGCGCTCGCGCCGGCCCTCTTGACGCTCGCGCTCACGAGGATCGGGTGCGACCCCGAGGCAAGGCTCGCGCGCTGGCTCGGGGAGGTCGAGCGGGCGCCGAGCGAGGCGATGCGGGAGGTGGCGCAGCGCCACAGAGCGTCACGGTCCAGGAGCGTCCGGGTGGCCGCCCAGCGCGCGCTGGGCGCGCTGGACGCGAGCGACTGAGCGCGGCGGTTCGCACCGAATATGGGACGCCACACGTCACGTTCGTTTCTTCTGAAGGAACGCATCGACGCGCTCGTGGTGGGCGTCGTCGGCCCACATGAGGGCGAAGGTGTCGAGCTCGGCGTCGAGCGAGGCGGACCTGGGGAGGTCGCGCGCGCGCAGCGCGCCGAGCTTGAGCGCGGCGATCATGTCGCGGTCCTGGCGCGCCATGGAGGTGGCGAGGGACTGGGTGGCGTGGGCAAGCTGGTCGTGGGGGACGACGAGGTCGACGAGCCCGAGCGAGAGGGCCTCGTCGGAGGGGACGATGGCCTCGGTGGCGAGGAGGCGGAGGGCGGTCGGGCGCCCGACCGCCTCGACGAGGCGCGTGAGGCCACCCCAGCCCGGGGGGAGGCGGAAGCGCGCCTGGGTGAAGCCCAGGCGAGCGGGCTCGGAGAGGACGCGCTGGTCGAAGGCGAGGAGGGTCTCGCAGCCGCCGCCGTAGGCGTCACCGTTGACGCAGGCGATGGTCCAGCAGTCCAGGCGCTCGAGCCCCGAGAGGATCGCCTTCATGCGCCCGGCCATACCGCGGGCGTCGCGCTCGGAGCGTAGCGGCGCGAAGGCGCGGAGGTCGCCGCCGGAGATGAACGCGCGGTCGCCGGCGCCGGTGAGCACGAGGGCGCGGACGTCGCGCTCGGAGCGGGCGCGCGCGAGCGCGCCCTCGAGCCCGGTCATGACGTCGAGGTCGATGGCGTTGAGGGCGTGAGGGCGATCGACGGTGACCCACAACACGGGGCCGCGGCGTTCGAGGGTGACGCTCATTCTGAGGACCTCCTTGGGGGTGTCGGTGTGCGCGACGCACAGATACCGAATCGAGCGCGCGCGGGCCACTGCACGAGCTGCACGTGGCGCACGGGCTGCACGCACAGGGCGGGGGCGACGAGCCGGACGAACGGCACATGACCAAACGAAAACAACGACTTGAGACAAACAAGAGGCGCGCGCGCTCTTCACGTGCGGCTGGCACGAAGGTTGGAGTGTCGTGTGTGCCCTGGAAGCGACGCGAGCGATCCCATGCCAGGGCACGGAGGACGGCGTATCGAGTCGTTGACGCGGAGGTCGGTTCGGACAGAGAGTAGTCGTGACGACCAAACGATGAGTGGCGAGATGGCCGAGGAGTACAAGATCGGCGGCGCGTACGCGACGCTGGCGTCGGGGGAGCTCGCGCCCGAGGCGACGCCTGGAACCGCGCGCGAGGTGTGGGCGAAGGCGCTCGAGCCGGGCGACGTGGTGGACCGGTACGTGGTCGAGGAGCAGCTCGGGGAGGGCGCGAGCGCGTGGGTGTACAGGGTGCGTCACGAGACGCTGGGGACCCGGCACGCGCTCAAGCTGCTCAAGGACCCGAGCGAGGCGATGGCCGCGCGGCACATCAACGAGGGGAAGATGCTGGCGCGCTGGGAGCACCCTCACATCGTGAGGGTGCTCGACGCGTTCGGGCTGGGTGAGGGGATGGCGCTGGTGCTCGAGCTCGTGGACGGGCCGACGCTGGCGCAGGTGCTGGAGGGTGGAGAGCTGGAGCTCGAGGTGGTCGAGGAGCTGTTCAGGCAGCTCGTCTCGGCGGTGTGCTACGCCCACGAGCGCGGCGTGGTGCACCGGGACCTCAAGCCAGCGAACGTGCTCATGGCGAGCGCGACCCACGCGAAGGTCTCGGACTACGGGATCGCCAAGAACACGTCGTTCGAGCTGACCTCGGACATGCTCCTGACGAAGACGGGGCACGCGCTGGGGACGCCGGCGTACATGGCGCCCGAACAGGTCGACGCGAGCCACGAGGTGGACGCGCGGGCGGACCTGTTCTCGCTCGGGGTGATCCTGTTCGAGATGTGCTGCGGGGTCCGCCCCTTCAAGGGCCGCACGATCTGGGAGCTGCTCGCGGCGATGCGCAGCGGCGCCAGGAGCGAGGCGCGGGACCTGAGGGAGGACCTGCCCGAGCACCTCGAGCGCGCGATCGACGCGTGCCTCCAGCCCGACTACGCGTCGAGGATCCCGAGCGCCGAGGCGCTCCTGGGCGTCCTGGACCTGTCTCTTATACACATCTCCGAGCCCACGAGACAGGCAGAAATC
>CAJXPN010001019.1 GCA_913058025.1 uncultured Myxococcales bacterium
ATACGAGATTTCTGCCTGTCTCGTGGGCTCGGAGATGTGTATAAGAGACAGGGAGCGGCGGTCGAGCGGCAGCCACAGCCCGCGTCTACCCCGTTGCCATTTCCGCCGTTCGCGCCGCCACCTCCGTCTGTGTCACCGGATCCCTCGCCGCCCTCCCCTGTCACCGTGAACGCGCCCACGAGGATCGCGGACTCGCCGTCCGGGTTCGTCACGATGACGTCATAGAGGCCCTCCTCGAGGCCTGACGGCACGTTGGCGGTGATGCGCTCGCTGGCGACTTCGATGACGCCGATCTTGCGCGCGTTGAGCGAGACCTCGAGCCCGAGCTCGAAGCCCTCACCCAAAATCAGGACGTCGGTGGACGCGTCCGAGGCCGCGCTCGACGGCGAGACCGCCTCGAGCTCGAGCTCGTCTCCACCTCCGGTGTTCCCGCCGCCGTCGTCACCGCCGCCGCCATTACCCGAATCCTCCACACCTCCGAGGTCGACGCCGCCGCCCGAATCCTCGCCCGAGTTTCCGCCCAGGTCCTCGTCGGTGCCGTCTCGCATGTCGAGGATCGTCCCGTCCGGGGCCATGTCCACGACCACGATCCCGGAGTCCATCCCGATGTCCGCGCCCACATCCATCCCGGAGTCCATGCCGGAGTCCATGCCCATGCCCATGTCGGGCATCGTGACGACGTTGCGGTTGAGGATGAGGCGGATGACGAAGTCGCCCTGCATGACGCCGAAGCCCGCGAGCGGCTCGAAGGAGCGCCAGTCGTACCAGTTCCAGCCCACTCCCTGCTGGGGAGCGTTCGGCCTGTCGGGGCAGCTCGCGGTGATTCCACCCGCGAAGTAACCGTCGACCCAGTTGTCCGCCTGGATGCCGTCGGCGTCCGTCAGGATGATCGGGTACTTCTGCCCCTGCGCGACCCCGCAAGCCAGATCCAGCGCGCGCAACGCCACGCGGACCTTGGGGTTGGTCAACATCACGGGCGGAATGGTGACGTTGAGGTTCGGATCGTTGTTGATCGTCGCGAAGAGCAGGTCCTGGAAGTTCCCCGTGTCCGCGTAGGTCACGAAGCCCAGCGGGTTGTTCATGAACTGACGGGTCATGCTGTAGATCTCGGCGCCCGGCGGCTGGTAGTCGAACGGGAAGATCCCGAGCGAATCCATGCACGAGCCGCCACCACCAACTGGCTCCTCGTACACCTCCACGGCAAACCGACCGCAGTAGCCGCTCTGGGGCGTGGCGCTCGCGGGGTCCGCGACCATCACGACCCTCACCCCGAGCATCTCGATGGGCAACCACGCCGCGGGGATCGTGAAGTCCGCGCCATACGCCTCGCCGTCGACGAGTTCGAGCGACTGGATCCTCGCCTGCTGCTCACTTCTGAAGTTGTCGTTGACGATGATTTCCTGCGCGTGCGTGTCCGATGTCCACGCGAGCGTCATCGCGAGCGCGCATCCGACCGCTGTCGTTGCGGCCCCCGAGCGTTGCCTTCTCATCATCGTCTCCTCGACGTCTGTCTGTTGGTTTGTCGACTCCAGCATAGCCCAGTCGGCGGAAGTCTCCAAACACGCACCTTCGCATGCGCCTCCGAGTCGATCAGGCACCGCGTGACGATCCGAGGCCCCAGCGGCTATGGTGGCGCCAGACGTCACCACCGAACGCGGAGTCCGCTCATGTCCAGGGTCATCAAGGCGCTCGGCGCGCTCGCGTTGCTCGCGCTGCTCGCGCTCGCCACCTTCCTCTTCCACGCGAAGGCGACGAACCTCGACCCGCGGCCCGTCGAGCTCGCCGAGCTCTCCTGTAGCCCGGCCACGCCAGGACTCCGTCCCGGCCAGGAGCTCAAGGTCATGAGCTGGAACGTCCAGTACATGGCCAGCAAGAACTACACGTTCTTCTACGACCTCCTCGACAACTCCGGCCCCGACTCTCGCCCGAGCCCCGAACACATCGACGAGACCCTTCGCGAGGTCGCCCGCGTCATCGTCGACGAGGACCCCGACGTCATCCTCCTCCAGGAGGTCGACGAGGGCGCCGCCCGAACCGACCGCGAGGATCAGACCAGGCGCCTCCTCGAGCTCCTCCCGCGCGACTACCGCTGCCACGCCGAGACGTTCTACTGGCGCGCCGACTTCGTCCCCGACCCTCACATCATGGGACCCGTCGGGATGAAGCTCGTGACGCTGTCGCGCTACCGGATCGAGGGCGCCACCCGCGTGGCGCTGGCCGAGGTCCCCAAGGACCCCGTCACCCAGCTCTTCTACCTCAAGCGCGCCGTCCTCTCGGTCACCCTCGCCGTCGAAGGCTCTCGTCGCGGCCTCGCCGTGCTCAACACCCACCTCGCCGCGTTCGCCCAGGGCGACGACACGATGGCCCGGCAGGTCGCCCAGATCGACGCGCTCATGAAGGACCGCACCGAGACCCATCGAGGCTGGATCGTCGGCGGCGACTTCAACCTCCTCGCCCCTCCCGAAGACCTCGGCGCGACCCAGAGCCCCAGCTACACGCGCCTGCCC
The DNA here is from genome assembly GCA_913058025.1 of uncultured Myxococcales bacterium. Classification (GTDB taxonomy): domain Bacteria; phylum Myxococcota_A; class Bradymonadia; order Bradymonadales; family Bradymonadaceae; genus CAJXPN01. The sequence continues at coordinate 2,508 of CAJXPN010001019.1, forward strand.
GAGATCGAGCGCTCCTACTACTGTCTCTTATACACATCTCCGAGCCCACGAGACAGGCAGAAATCTCG
>CAJXPN010001020.1 GCA_913058025.1 uncultured Myxococcales bacterium
ACGAGATTTCTGCCTGTCTCGTGGGCTCGGAGATGTGTATAAGAGACAGGGTGTCGAACGTGTTGCGTACCAGGCCGCGATCGCCGCGGCCGCGATCGCCAACGTCGTGGCGACTATAAATGGCTTTCCCAACTTGATGATCAGCACCGGTTTTGGGTTCATGGCGATCTGGTCCCCCGACTTTGCCAGACTCCACCTCATAGTCTACCTGCTGACACCATTCGACAACCTGCTTGTATGCGGCGAAGGGTAGCGCGTCGACGAGTGTATACCTCGTGCTTACCCTCTCCGCGCAGGCGACGCGCGGACGCGGGCGCCTCCTGCGAGCAGGATGAACGAACGAGGCGCGACGGTGCCGCGCGAATGGAGCAATGTGATGGGATCGAAGTGGACGCAGAAGAACCTCCCGGACCTGAAGGGCAAGGTGGTCGTGGTGACGGGGGCGAACTCGGGGCTGGGCCTGGAGACGAGCCGCGAGCTGGCGCGCAAGGGCGCGCGGGTCGTGATGGCGTGCCGTAACCTGACCAAGGCCGAGGCCGCGCGTGACGAGATCACCAGGGACGTGGGCGCCCACGCCGACCTCGAGCTGCGCAGCCTGGATCTGGCGGACCTCTCCTCGATCAAGGCGTTCGCCGACGAGCTGCTCGCCGCGTACCCGAAGCTCGACGTGCTCATCAACAACGCCGGCATCATGGCGATCCCGAGGCGCGAGACCGCCGACGGGTTCGAGATGCAGATCGGGACGAACCACCTGGGGCACTTCGCGCTCACGGCGCGCCTGCTCGAGCGCCTGCTGGAGACGCCGGGCGCGCGCGTGGTCAACGTCGCCAGCCAGGCCCACCGCGCAGGCAAGATCCGCCTCGACGACCTCAACTGGAAGAAGACCTACAGCAAGTGGCCGGCCTACGGTCAGTCCAAGCTGGCGAACCTGCTGTTCACCTACGAGCTCGACCGCCGCGTGCGTGAGCATGGGCTCGACCTGGTGAGCGCCGCGGCGCACCCGGGCTACTCGGCGACGAACCTCCAGCTCGTCGGCCCGCAGATGCAGGGCTCGGGGTTCATGGAGAAGATGACCGGCCTGGCCAACGACGTCGTCGCCCAGAGCGCGCTCATGGGCGCGCTCCCCTCGCTCTACGCGGCGTTCGCCGAGGACGTCTCGAGCGGCGACTACATCGGCCCCGACGGGCTGATGGAGATGCGGGGCCACCCGGTCAAGGTGACCTCGAACGCGGCGAGCCAGGACGTCGAGGTCGGAAAGAAGCTGTGGGCGCTCTCCGAGGAGCTCACGGCGCTGTCGTTCCCGGTCGTCGGGGACGAGGCCACCGCGCCTTGACGCCAGGCGGCCCGGTCCCCCAGGATCCCCGCGACCGACCGCCGCGGGACCCACCTTGACCACGCGCCGCGCCGCGCGCGACGCCACGCTGTATGGAGAGACGATGTTGGATGGAGTGAAGGTGACGTGGCTCGGCCACGCGACGTTCTTGATCGAGACGCCCGAGGGCAAGAAGATCCTCATCGACCCCTGGCTCGCCGGGAACCCGAGCTGCCCGGCCGAGTTCCACGACGTCGAGGTCGACGCGATCCTCATCACGCACGGCCACGGCGACCACATCGGCGACGTCTTCACCGCGCACGAGCGCTGCGCCGGCCCCATCGTCGGGATCTTCGACCTGACGACCTGGCTGGGCATCAAGGGCGTGCCCAGCGAGAAGCTCGTGGGGATGAACAAGGGGGGACGCACGCAGCTCGAGGGGCTCGACGTCGAGGTCGTCATGACCGACGCGCGCCACTCGTCCTCGTTCGTCGACGACGGCCAGGTCGTGTACCTGGGGGAGGCCGCGGGCTTCGTGCTCAGGTTCTCCAACGGCTCCTCTCTCTACATAGCAGGCGACACCTCGGTCTTCGGCGACATGGCGCTCATCGCTCGCCTGGAGAAGCCGGACGCGGCGATCCTGCCCATCGGCGACCTCTTCACCATGGACCCGAAGGCGGCCGCCGTCGCCGCGGAGCTGCTCGGCGTCAAGACCGTCATCCCCTGCCACTACGGGACCTTCGGCCTGCTCACCGGCACGCCCGACCAGCTCGCCACCGAGCTCGCCGCGCTCAACCTCGACGTCGCCGTCCTCTCCGGCGCGCCAGGATCGACCCTTGGATGAGCCAAACGACGCGCTCGCGTCCTGTCAGCGCTGGGTGGACGAGGTCGTCGTCGGCTTGAACCTGTGCCCCTTCGCCGCCGCGCCGTTGCGCGACGGCGACGTGCGCTGGGTCGTGAGCGAGGCCAGGACGCCCCAGGGCGTCCTCGAGGCCGCGCTCGACGCGGCCGGTGACCTCGTCATGGGCGAGCCCACGCCCCACTCGACCACGCTGCTTGTGCTCCCCCACGCGCTCTCCGACTTCGAGGAGTTCTGGGAGGTCGCCGGCGAGCTCGAGGACCTGCTCGCCGAGATCAAGCTCGAGGGCGTCCTCCAGGTCGCCACGTTCCACCCCGACTACCTCTTCGACGGCGAGCCGGAAGACTACGCGCTGTCTCTTATACACATCTCCGAGCCCACGAGACAGGCAGAAATCTCGT
>CAJXPN010001021.1 GCA_913058025.1 uncultured Myxococcales bacterium
CCGAGATCTCCACAGAGTAGATCGTCGGCAGCGTCAGATGTGTATAAGAGACAGGGCCCCGCGCTCACGTCCACCGTCACGCTCGCCCCCGAGGTGATCGTGTTCGTCGCCGCGATGTTCGGCGGGATGCGAGCGTTCGCGTGGGCTCAGCAGTTCTACGGGCGCGCTCGAGACGCGGGCGCCAGCCGTGAGCTCGACGGCGGCTCGGGGGACGCCGTGGTGTGAGCGGATCGACCGTGTAAGCTCAGTCTGTGCGCTTGGCCTGGATCGCGCGTATGGACGGGGCGAGGTGTTCGGAGTCTGCGAGCAGCCGCGCGCCCTCGGGCGTGATCGCGTTGTAGCGGAGATCGAGGGTGTGGAGGTTCTCGAGCGCGTCGGACGAGGCGATGGCGCGCGCGGCGGCGTCCGTGAGGCCGTTGCCCTGGAGGCTCAGGGACTCGAGGCGCCGCGCGCAGGGCGCGCCGAGGATGGCGTCGACGCAGGCGTCGGTGAGCTCGTTGTAGCTGAGGTCGAGGTCGACGACGTCGCGGCTGATCGGAGAGGAGAGCAGGGCGGCGACGTCGTCGTCGTCGAATGCGTTTCCGTAGAGGTCGAGCTCTCGGACGCCCACGAGCGAGGTCGATCGGGCGAGCCAGGCGATGGCGCGGCCGTCAAGGTCGTTCATCCGGAGCGAGAGCATCTCGAGCCGGCTCAGGTGCTCCGAGCGCGAGAGGTCACGCACGGCGTTCACGCCGAGGCCGGTCGACGCGAGCCCGAGCGTGGTCGCGTGGGCCATCGACTCGGCTCTGGCGATGGCGCGCGCGCCCGCGTAGCCGACGCCGCTGACGCTGACGTCGAGGATCTTGAGCCTGGCGGGGCCGGTGGGGCCCATGAGGTGTTCGATGGAGTCGGGAGTGAGGTCGCAGCGCCCCAGGTAGAGCTCCTCGAGCAGTGGGAAGCTCGCGCGCGTGATGGAGAGCGCGCCGTCGTGCCCGATCGGGTTCGAGTGGATGTTCAGGGAGTCGAGCGACCCGGAGAACGTGGAGGCTGCCAGCTCGACGATCGCGGTCCAGTCGAGGGCGTTCTGATGGAGCGAGAGCTCACGAAGTCTGGACAGCTCGGGCGCGTGCGCGAGGCCGTCGAGCGCGGCGGTCGAGAGCCCGTTCTCCCCGAGCGAGAGGCTGCGCAACGCGCCGAGGTGTGAGGAGTCGAGCATCGAGTCGATGCCCTCGCTGGTGAGCTCGCAGTCGTTGAACTCGACGTCGTGGACGTTCGCCATGATGGGCGACGTGATGATCGCGGCGAAGCCCTCGTCCTGGATCGCGTTGTCCCAGACGAACAGGCGCTCGAGGTTGTGAAGGTACATGGAGTTCGCGAGCGCGAGCGCGCCCGCGATCCCCGCGCCGTTGTCTCCTAGCTCGAGCATCTTCACGCCCGCGAGGCGGGGCGACGAGGCGACGTGGGCGAAGCCCTGGTCGCCGAGGCCGTTCCCCCACAGCTCGAGGTCGGTCAGCGCGGGGAGGGTGGACTCCTCCGCGATGATCCTGGCGCCGGCCGCGTGCATACGGCCCCCGCCGCCGAGGTCGAGCATCTCGAGGTGCTCGAGCGAGGGCGCGGTGACGACCTCGCGCAGCTGCGCGTCGCTCAGGCGGACCCTGCGCGCGTTCAGCGCGCGGAGCGCACCGATGTTCGCGTGCGACACGAGGGCCACGAGCTCGTGGCCCTCGAGCGGGGCGAGGTAGGGCTCGCCGGGCCCGTGGTCCACGACGTCCCAGCGCTTGCCCACGCGCGCGGCGAGCTCCAGGCCGGGCGCGTCGAGCCCCGCGATGGCGCGTTGGACGAGGCGCCAGGGCGCGCGGCGGAGGTCTCCGGGCCAGCGCTTGAGCTGACCCTGGAGGTAGGGGAGGGCGACCTCTTCCCACGACGACGGGTCGTCCCATTGCTCCATGATCTCGCACAGCCTCGCCCAGTTCTCGGGGCTCGGCGGGAGCTGTGTGGCCTCTCTGAGGTCTCCGAAGTTCTTCATCGTCGTGCTCGTGTGGGTGGTGTGTTCAGACGACCTGCCACGGCGGGACCCAGCCACCGAAGGCGTCCTCGAGCGCGATGGCGACGCGCAGCGTGAGGTGGTCCATGCCGCGCGCGCCGGCGACCTGGATGCCCACGGGGAGGCCGCGCCGGTTGAGCCCGAGCGGGACCTGCGTGACGGGCGCCTCGAGGACGTTGAAGATCGCGGTGTAGCCGAACTGGAACGGGCGCGTGAGCGCGACGAGGTGCGCGGGGGCGGCGGTCGGGTGCGTCGGGTAGAGGAGCACGGCGTCGTCGCGGAGCGTGGACTCGATGGCCTCGCGGAGGTTGGCCGCGGCGTCGAGGAGCTTGCGGCGCTGCGCGGGGGAGGACTCGAAGGGGCGCTCGAGCGCCGCGAGCGCGAGCGCGGGGAGCGTGTGCGGGGAGCGGCCTCTTGCCCAGCGCGCGAGCTCCCGGAAGGGGCGCACGGGGTTACCCTGGCCGAGCATCTCGGAGAACGTGGGGCCGCCGGACTCGGCGAGCGCGGCGCCCCAGATGAGCGCGGAGTCGCGCAGGCCCTTGAACGATG
>CAJXPN010001022.1 GCA_913058025.1 uncultured Myxococcales bacterium
CAGTCGACGGGGTCGGTGACCGTGCCGATGTCGACGAGCTCGACGTCCATCACGGTGACGTTGGCCGCGCTGGTTCCACGGTTGAGGAAGGCCACGTGCGCGACGCCGCCCGAGCCCACGCAGGAGTCGGCGAGCGTGAAGCTCTGGGCGTTGTTGCCCGAGGCGACCGGGTCGATCTCGACGTCGGCGTCGTAGCGGCCCATGCCCGCGATCGACGTGAACGCGACGGGCTCCTCGAGGCGGATGACGGCGTCGAGCTCGGGCGTGCCGCCCCCGCCGCCGATGCCACCGCCGCCGGCCTGCATCGTCCAGCTGACGACGGCGGCCTTGCCCTCCGGGATCTCCAGCGTGAACTGGACGTAGCCGGGGACGAACTGCTGGAACGCCGGCTGCCCGATCTCCTGGGTGCCCGGGAACGTGATCGGCAGGCCCTCGGTGCGGGCGGCGAAGTCGACGAGCGGGCGCACGCGCGCGCACCCGACCATGCCGTAGTCCTCGGCGATCGCGCGCAGGTCGGCGGCGACGTCGGGGTTGGCGATGTCGGCCTCGTCGAGCAGCGACGCGACGAACTCGTTGAAGCCCGTGGAGGCAGTCGACGACTCGATCGCAGCGAGCGCGAGCGCGTCGACGACGTCGGCGCCAGCGCTCTCACGCATCGCCCACAGCGTCGCGCCGATGATCCGGCCGTCGGCGTGGATCGCGGTCGTGATGTTCTCCGGGCACGTCTTGCGCACGGACAGGTCGCGCACGTACGTCTGCCCGAAGCCGGCCAGGCCGTAGGCGCCGATGTTCGGCGCGCTCGCCTTGCTCGCCGCGAAGTAGTCGGCCAGGCCCTCGTTGAGCGCGCCCGGCGTGTTGTTCGCGCCGTACGTGTCCACGAACGGCCGGTTCAGACGCTGCGAGCCGACCACCGCGTGGGTGTACTCGTGGTAGATGACCGAGGCGTCGTAGGAGAAGTCGACGGCGGTGCCCTGTCCGAAGACGATCGCGCCCTCTGCGCGAGGCGGCAGGCCGAACTGCGCGAACGCCTCCGGGAAGAGGAACGCCGCGTTGTCGAAGGGAGCCCAGCCCGCCGGCAGCCCGATGAACTGCGCGGCCAGATCGGAGACGAACAGCTTCAGGTTCGCGATCGCCTGGAGCGGGAAGTCCATCGATGTGAGCCCCAGCGAGCCCTTGTAGTAATCGTGGATCTGGTTGACGTGGTAGTACATCTGGACCTCGGCGAAGAGGTCCCCCGGGGTGTTGTCACGCTGAGGCGGGATGATGTCGAGGTAGCTACCGTCGGCGCCCGGGAGCGCCGTCTGGACCTCCTTGCACAGGTAGCCCGCGGTGAAGCCCTGGAAGACCAGCGGCTCGCCCTGCTCCTCGATGCAGTTGCGCACGTCGACGAAGTCGTTCGTCAGGTTCCCGGCGTCGGCCGTGGGCCTGGGGAGCGTGACGACGGTCGTCTGGCGGCTGTCGGTCTGCGGGTCGCTGGCGAACACGTTCGCCTGGGGCGTGTCGGAGACGACGTTGGGCTCCTCGCCCACGTCCTCACCGACGTCCTCGCCGCCGGCGTCCTCACCGCCAGCGTCCACGCCGCCGCCGCCGGTGTCCTCGGAGATGATGACCCAGGGGTCCTCCTCTTCGGTCTGGGTGTTGTCCGAGCAGGCCATGAGAGAGAGTGCAGCGAGCGCGATGAGCCCGCGCTTCGTATCGAAGACGTTCATGATGGGCTCCTTCACTCGATGATGGCGGTGGGCTGGACACGGAGCACGCGCTCGTCGCGCGTGTCCACGTACACGAAGACGTGGCCGAGCAGCGGCGAGGCGACGACGGGCACCTTCCAGGCGAGCACGCCCTGGGCGCCGACGCCGTCGCCCGCGAGCACGACGAGCACAGGCGCCGTCGGGCTCAAGCGAGCCTCGGGCGAGCCGTGGATCGACGCGGTTGCCGCGGCGACGGCCGCGGGTGCCTCGACCGGCCCGCGCGCGATCGAGCGCAGCGGGGAGACGTCGCTCAAGACACGGCGCACGCGCCCCTGGGCGTCGAACGTGACGGTCAGCGCGCGCCCCTCCACGGGGAGGTCGCCGGCGACCTGCGTGAAGCGCACCGTGGCGCGGCCTCGACGCTCGGAGGTCGACGAGAAGGCGAGCTGCTCGGCGCCCACTCCGAACGCGCCGGCGTAGCGCGCCACGAAGTCCTCGGCGCGGGCCTGGGGCGTGTCGCCCGTGGTCTCCACGGTGACGCCCGTGAGCGAGGTCACCGCGCCATCACGCGTGGTCGCGCGCGCGTTCGGGTGCGCCTGGGTCAGCTCGGTCAGGGCCTGGGCCCCCGCGTCGTCGGTGCCGGGGGCGGTCTGCGCCGCTGCCGGCGAAGCCATCGCCAGCGCGAGCGCGAACGCCGCGCCGGTCGTCCATCTCTTCATCATTCATTGCCTCCAATCTATGGGCTGCGGGCGCACACACGCCCACACACACGTACAGCGGACGCACGCTAACGGACCGCGCCCATGGAATCAACCAAACGCCCGCCACGGGAGCGAGGTCGGGGCACGACCTGTCTCTTATACACATCTGACGCTGCCGACGA
>CAJXPN010001023.1 GCA_913058025.1 uncultured Myxococcales bacterium
ACGAGATTTCTGCCTGTCTCGTGGGCTCGGAGATGTGTATAAGAGACAGCTACCACTGCGACCGCTCCGGCCTGCTCGAACAGGCCTCGCTCTACTGGCGCGCCGCGGGCGACGACGCCACCCGCCGCTACGCCCACGTCGCCGCCGAGCAGGCCTACCTTCGCGCCCTCGAGCTCGAGGCGTCCGCGGACACACGCGACGACATCGAGGTCGCCCTCTGCGAGCGCGTCTACATGCTCCGCGCTCGCCACGCCGACGCCCTCCCCCGCCTCGATCGCGTCTGCGCGTCCCCGACCGCGCGACCTCGCGCGCGCGCTCGCGCCCACGCCATCCTCGCCGACATCCACCGCCTCGCCGGCGAGAACGACGACGCCCTCGGGCACCTGCACCACTCCACGGCCCTCTACGAACAGCTCGACGACCTCACCGGCCAGGCCCTCTCACACCACAAGCTCGCGCGCCTCCTCGCCGAGCAGGGCCAGAACGACGCCGCGTGGGGCGCCTCCGAGTTCGCCCTCGACCTCGCCGAGCGCGCCGCCCGGCCCATCCTCCAGGCCGACGTCCTCCACGACATGGCCCGCCAACGCCTCGTCTCCGGCGCCCACGACCAGGCCGAGTACTTCTTCGCGCGCGCCCTCGAGATCCGGCGCGCCATCGGCGACCGCAAGGGCGAGGCCGACACTCTGAACAACCTCGCGACCCTGCGCATGGACCGCGGCGCCATCTCCGAAGCGCTCACGCTCTATGAGGGCGTCCTCGCGCTGCGGCGCGCCATCGGCGACCGCCGCGGCGAGGGCGCCACGCTGAACAACCTCGCCCTCGCCCACAAGAACCAGTCCCGCTACGACGAGGCCCTCGCCCTCTACGAGCGCGCCCTCGAGATCCGACGCGAGGTCGGCGACCGCCGCGGCGAAGGCAACACGCTGGGCAACGTCGCCTCCATCCTCGCCCTCCTCGAACGCTACGATCAGGCGCGCGCCCTCCACGAACGCGCGCTCTCCATCCGACGCTCCATCGGGGACATCCGCGGGCAGGCCGTCACCCTCTACAACCTCGCGCTCGTCCTCGAGGACCTGGGCGACCTCGAACGCTCCAACGCCCTGCTCGACGAGTCCCTCTCGTTCTCCCGCCAGATCGGCTACGTCCGCCTCCAGGCCTACTGCCTGCGCCAGCGCGCCATCGCCGCCCGCCTGACGCACGACCTCGACGACGCACACATGTGGCTCGACGAGGCGTTCACCTGCTTCCAGGACCTCCGCGACGCCTCCCTCAAGATCCTGTGCCATTGCGAACGCGGCTTCGTTCACCTCGCCGCCACCCCACCCCACGCCGAGGCCGCGCGCGTCGAGCTCTCACAGGCCACCCGCGTGGCCATCGACGTCGACCTCCCCCCCGACTCCGACTCGTCCCGCGCCATGCGCTCGCTCGACGACGCGCTGAACGCCTGGGAGCGAGGCGAGACGCTCTCTTTCGGACAGCTCCCAGGCGACATCCCCTCACGGCTGACGCGCCGCTGAGCCCCCCGTCAGAGCGAACCTCAAATCGACTGTTCCGAACGATCGGCCTACCCGGACGTGGTGAATCCGACGTTCACACCGCGATCACACCTAAACTGCGTGCGCGTCATCGAATATTATGATTAGGATGACGTCTGTGATGTGAGCGCTCACTAAACATCGGCAGCGCCACACAAAAACCCGCTCTGCTCCAAGGAGAAGACCCGACATGAAGTTCAAACACTACGCAGCCACGGCCGTCCTCGCGTTCGGCATCATCGCCCCCGCCACCGCCTCCGCCAACGACGAGCGGATCGCTCAGTTCAAGGGCGAGTGGAAGGTCGCTGACGCGAGCAAGGCGAAGAAGGACATCAAGGCCGCCGTCAAGTCCGGCGCCGCGACCGCCAACTTCTTCATCCGCGGCATCGCCGAGGGTCGCCTCACCGACTCCACGCGCCTGTGCGACTCGATCTCGTTCCTCTACGACGGCCCCGATCTCGGCGTGAAGTGCGACCGAAGCAAGGACGGCTTCACGCACAAGCTCAAGGCCAAGGGCACCAAGAAGAACGTCCTCAAGAAGTGGGACGTGACCACCTCCTACCCCCCCTCGAACAAGGCCAAGCTCAAGCAGACCTACCAGGTCCGCGGAGAGGAGAGCAAGCGCGTGAACACCTACGTCATCGCCGACGACGGCTCCATGACCATGCACGTGCGCATCGTCTCCACGAGCCTCGACAAGGACGTCACGTACAAGATCAAGTACGTCCGCTGATCGCTCCTGCCGATCGCATTCAAGCCGCGGCTCCCCTCGAAGGGAGCTGCGGCTTTTTTCGTTCTCTGGCGACGCATCGCAGCCAAGAAAGAGAACGCGGTGTCAGCGCTCTGTGGTCGGAGAACACGTCGGGTCGTCGCGTCGGACGGTGCGCAGGGCGATGAGGCCGAGGGCGGGACCGAGCGCGAGCAGGGGCAGGACATCGAGGACGTCGGCGTGCCGAGACAGCCAGGACGTCAGCTCGATGCTCACGCTGTCTCTTATACACATCTCCGAGCCCACGAGACAGGCAGAAATCTCGT
>CAJXPN010001024.1 GCA_913058025.1 uncultured Myxococcales bacterium
GCTCTGCGGCTCGTGGACGACCCCGCCGAGGCGACCTTCAACGCGCTGTGTGACTCCCCTCACCTCGAGAACCTGCGCGACCTCGACCTCTCGCTCGTCCTGCTCGACCCGGGCCGCGCACACAAGCTCGCGCGCGCCCGCCACCTCCTCGGCGTGCGCCGCCTCGACCTCTCTCTGCTCACCTCCGACGCGCGCTCGATCTGGTCGGTCGGCTCCCTCGAGCCCCTCCTCTTCTCACCGCTGTTCGATTCCCTCGAGCACATCGACGTCAAAGGGCTCGACGACGACTCCGCCCACGCGCTCGCCTACGCCGACGCGCTCGAGGACCTCAGCTCCCTGTCGGTCACGCTCCACGACCAACGCAGCATGGGCGCGATCGCGCCCATGCTGCGCGCCGACTCGCGCGTCCCGCTCTCGTCGCTGCGCGTGTCCGGCGGCGCGCTCGGCGGCGCGCTCCACCACGCATGCTCTCCCGCGCTCTCCCAGCTCGACCTCTCCAACACCACAATGTCCCCAGACGACCTCTCCGCGCTCGCCACGCTCCCCTCACTCACGCGCCTCGCCATGTTCAACCCCCGAGAGGTCGCCTCGCTCGGCGCGCTCGTCGGGAGGCTCCCCGCGCGCGTCCAGCGGCTCGCCATCGACGGCGTCCTCGCCAACGCCCCCGTCGACCTGCACGAGCTCTCCAGGTGGCGCGGCGCCGCGCACACCGAGACCCTCACGCTCCGGCACGTCCTCTCATCGCTCACACACGCCGCGCGCGCCAGCGCGTGCGCCGAGCTCGACCTCTCCGACTGGGCGGACCTGCGATCGCTCGACCTGGGCGCCAACCACCTCGACGACGACGACGGCCTCCCTGACATCATCCGACGGGCCCCCTCCCTCGAGCTGCTGTCGCTGCGTCACAACCAGCTCACGGACCTCGCCGCGCTCACGGACGCCATCCCCGAGGGCCTCCGCACGCTGCACCTCTCCGTGAACCCCGCCTCGCCCGGGGCGCTGGCCGACCTCCTCTCCTCCGGCGCGCTGCGCCACCTCCACACGCTCTCGCTCAACGACATGCGGCTCGACGACGGGCTCCTCGCGCGCGCCCTCTCGAGCGCAGACCTCCCGCGCCTCCGATCGCTCAGCGCGCGCCGATGCCAGTTCGGACCGCTCAGCGCCCGCGCGCTCGCAGACTCCGGCATCCTCTCCACGCTCCGCGAACTCGACGTCGCCGCGTTCCGGCAAGACCGCCGCGCGGCCGCCGCCATCGCCGACGTCCCGGAGTCGCGCAACCTCACCAGGCTCGTCCTCTCGATGGCAGGCCCCGTCGACCTCGCCACGCTCGGAGACCTCCGCGCATCCAAGCACTTGAAGCATCGAATCCTCGACGCCATGAGCTCTGCCTACGACGTCGACTCCGACACCTTCACCACCTGATCCACTCCATGAACGACCTCATCGCCAACGCGCGCTCGCTCTTCCACCGCGCCCCCTCCCGGCGCACCTGGGACGACCTGTGCGCGCTGCTCGATCGCGCCGACCTCTCCGCGCCCGGGTCGAGCGACCTCATGCGCTACTGCGAGGGGCACCTGGCGCGCTGGCCCGACGGGCTCCGCGTCGCGCCGATCCGTTGGGGGCTCACGCAGCTCGACGGCGCCCGCGTCCCGCAGCTCACGCTCGCGAGGTCGGCGATGGTGTCGCTGCACGGCGCGAGCGCGGAGCAGGTCACCGCGTTCTGCGACGCGCCCGAGTCGGCGAACCTGCGCGAGCTCGACGTCCTCGACTCCTACACCTCGCACGACGCGATCGGCGCGCTCACGGGCTCCACGCTATCGCCGAAGCTCAGGCGAGTCGGCCACTGCGTCTCGGTGGGCAACCGGATCACGACCGACTGCCCTCTCGAAGAGCTCGTCAAGGCTCCTCCCGTGGCCTGGAAGCGAGACGGCGTCCTCGACCTCGACTCCAACTACGTCGACATCTCGCGCGCGCTGCTCGGCCCGGGCGCGCTGGCGATCCGGTCGCTGACCTCGCCCTCGGCCGGGGTGGTGTGCCGCGCGATCTCGCGGCACGGCGGCCCGCTCAACCTGAGCGCGCTGAGCCTGAGCGGCTACGACCCGTTCATCGAAGACGACGCGCGCATGATCTCGCGCGCGCTGCTCCCGAAGCTGAGGTCGCTCTCGCTCACGCTCTTCAACGGCGCGTCGTCGGCCAAGGGTGACCCGCTCGCGGTGCTCGACCGGTCCGGCCTGCTCGCGCCCCTCGACGCGCTCTCGCTGCGTGGCGCGCACCCACGCACCGCGGACCTCATAGCCGCGTGCGCCCCGTCACACCTGAGCCTCTCATGGCCGCACGCGCGCCGTTCAGGCGACCTCCTCGCCGGACAGGGCGACGCCCTCCAGTCCATCCAGCTCCAGTTCGGCAGCTTCCGCGGCGGCCTCGCCGCGTCGAACCTCTCGTCGCTCCGCTCGCTCGACATCTACGAGGCCACGCTCTCCATCGAGGACTACCAGTCGCTCGCGCGCTCACCGCTGGGCCTGTCTCTTATACACATCTGACGCTGCCGACGATCTACTCTGTGTAG
>CAJXPN010001025.1 GCA_913058025.1 uncultured Myxococcales bacterium
TCGGCAGCGTCAGATGTGTATAAGAGACAGGCTACTTCTTTTTCTTCTTATTGTTCCGCGCCGCGCGCCTCTTCCAGGGCTTGCGGGCGCCCTCGGAGAGCGCCGATGAGGTCGAGAGCGCCTCGATGGTCGCGGGCTCGAGGGGGATGCGCGTGAGCGTGAGGGACTCGAGGGGGGGGTCGCGCGGGGTCGTGGCGAAGAGCAAGAAGAGGTCGTCGTTGACGGTCCAGGTCGCCGTGAACTCGAGGTGTTCGAGGCCGAGGTAGAGCGGCGAGGCGAGGAACACCGGGAGGCTCTCCTCGTAGAGCTGAGGCTCGATGAGCTTGAGCTTGCGCAGGGACTCGAAGGTGGTGCCGTCGTCTGTGCCCAGCGTGCTGAAGGCCAGGCGCAGCGTCATCGTGTGGGCGTTGGCGGTGAGCGTCGAGCCGCGGAGCGCGTCGTAGTGGCCGGCGATGTAGCCGTTGTAGTGGAACTCGGAGAGCGACGAGAGGGAGTGCTCGAGCATGAGCTCGATGCCGTCGGACGACATGTGGTCCTTGTAGCCGCTGTTGATGTCGAGGCGCTCGAGGGAGGTCAACGCGTAGAGGTGCGGCCAGAGGGTGTGCCTGGCGGAGTAGTCGTTGACGCGGCTGTGGACCTCGAGCGTGGTCAGAACGTTCTTGTCCGCGATGGCCCCGAAGAGCATCTCGGCGGCGTGGCACGAGTCGGCGTCGTAGCGGTCGAACCAGTCGTTGACGCGCAGCGTGGTCACGCGGTCCCAGGCGGGGTCGTCCAGGATGCGCTCGACCATCCAGGTCTTGGTCGCGTTTCGGATGATCCCGCCATGGTAGTGGGGGTGCTCGAGCGGGAGGACGCGATCCCAGTCACACAGCGCGGTGAAGGGGTGGGCGTCGTCGAGGTCGATGAGGTTGCTCGCTGTCTTCGCGAGCAGCGGGAGCGTGAGCGGGCTGAGCCAGGTGTCGCCGTCGTACTCGATTTGAGGGAACACGATACTGCTCGACGCGGGCCCGCGCTGTGATTTCACCGGCTCGCCCAGCCCCACGATCGACTGGACGTTGGGGAGCGCGCGGCCATCGAGGATGGCCTCGAGCGAGTTGGCGGTGAGCGTATGCGTGGCGTGACCAGGGTCGACGATCTGGACGTGCTCGAGGTGCGGGGAGGTCCAGAACGCATCCCAGGCGTCCGCGATTTGGGGATCGAGCGTGACGCGCTCGCCCTCGAACTTCAGGACCTTGACCTCGAGAAAGGACGGATCGTTCGCGAGCGCGAGGACTGCGTCGGCGTCGAGCGCGGACGGTACGACGACCTCGGTGCGTGAGCCGGCGTGGAGGACGGACGCGGCGTCCTGGTCGGGCGCGGCGGCGTCGAGGATGGCGGTGAGTTCGGGGAGAGGATCGAAGCCAGGCGCTGTGCGTAGCATTTCGGCGCGGGCGCCCAGGAGCGCCATGACGCGAGGCGTCGTGTCGCCCACGGGGTGCCACTCGACGTGGCGGAGCGGGGTCTCGCGCCCCACGAGGAGGAGCGCCCTGAGCGCGTCGGCGAAGCCGGGGGAGATGTTGGGCCGCTCGGCGCCATAGAGCGGGATGGGGACGTCACGAGGGAAGAGCGCGCCGAAGCGCAGCCGCTCGAGCCTGGGCGCGAAGCCGGGCTCGACGAGCCGGGCGAGGTGTCCGCTGCCGTGGGTGCAGACGACGTCGAGCGCGGTGATGCGCTCGAAGACGCCGCATGCGTGGAGGCCCGCGAGGGTCTTGTCGAGTGAGAGGACGCTCTCATGCTCGAGCGCGGCGACGTCGTCACCGTATTCGCGCTTGAGCTTGGCGTTGGCGACGCGCAACGACGTGAGCTCGGAGAAGGCGGGGAGGTCGAAGAGCCGAGCGAACGCTGAAGGGCCGAGGCCGCGTGTGTCGTAGTGCTTTGGGTTCGCTGGCGTGAACCCGAAGTGTTGGAGGCATGAGTCGTCGGGCCATTTGGAAAGGAACCTCGTGATGTAGATGTCCGAGAAGCTCAGGTCGAGCCCGCTCAAGCCGAGCTCGCCGAGGGCCGACACGAGGCTCTGCTCGTTGAGGTTCCAGTTGTCGTTGAGGATGCCGAGGTGCGTGAGCGAGGGCATGCGCTCGAAGAAGCGGTCGTGGGCGTCGGGCTTGCCGCGAAGGAAGGTGGTGTTGTTTGGCCCGAGGGAGGTGAACGAGAAGGCGGAGAGGTTGGGGAGGGAGGGCGCGCTCTGGAAGACCTGGTAGGCGGAGACGTCGTGGAAGCCGATGTTCTTGAGGTAGTCGCCCTGGGTCTTGAGGCGGAGGTCGAGCGAGGTCAGCCTCTGGGCGAGCGGAGAGGCGAGGAGCGCCTCGAGGGCCTTGGTGCCGAGGTCGCAGTCGTCGAGCGTGAGGTGAGTCAGCGCGCCATCCGCGAAGGCCTTGAGCAGCGCGGTGACGCCAGCCTTGGGCCCGAGGCGACACCTCGTGAGCGTGAGGGCGCCGAGGTGGCCCACGGGCAGGGTCTTGAGCGCGGCGCGCAGTGGGTTGGTCTTGACGTCGCGAAGCTCGAGGTGCCGGATCAACCCCCAGGTCG
>CAJXPN010001026.1 GCA_913058025.1 uncultured Myxococcales bacterium
GTCGTGGGGTCTCCCGAGCTCGTGCGCTCGCTCGACCTCGCGCGCCCGGAGGACCTCACGCGCGCGCCGTGCGCGTGCTGGCGAGGGTCGTCGACCTGGACGCTGGGCGGCGAGCCGGTGCGCCTCGACCCGTGGCTCTCCACCAACGACTACACCCACCTGCGCGACCTCGCCCAACGAGGCCGCGCGATCACCGAGCTCCCACCGTTCCTCGCCGCGAGCGCGCTGCGTGACGGTCGCCTCGTCGAGGTCTTGCCCGAGCATCCGATGGGAGAGTGCGTCGTGCGCGCGCTCGTGTCGGACGCGCGGGCGCTGTCACCGCTCGTGCGCCGCTTCATCGACGTCGTGTCCGAGCAGGCGCCTGGCGCGCTGGACCCGCTCGCGTAGCCGCCACGTCGGCGCTCAGCGTGGGTGATGTGACGGCGCGTGAGACTCGCCGGTCCTGGCGCGCCAGCCCGACGCGCTGACGACGTCCTGGCGGTACGCCGCGTGGCAGCTCGTGCAGACCTGGAGCGTGCTCGAGGTCGCGCGCAGCACGGCGGCGGTGTCCTCCTGAGCCGCCGCGGGCGCGATGGCGTCGGCGGCGCGGTGGAACTCCAGCGCGAGCTCGGTGAACCCCGGCGCGCCCGAGCCCATGTGCCGGCACATCGTCTCCATCTGGGGTGAGGACTCGATGAGCTCCGCGGCCTCGGCGACGCCGCCCCAGTCCTCACGCGACAGCGCGTCGGTGACGCGCTGGATGGCCACCAGGTGCTCCATCATGTTCTGCTTCTGGTGCCACGCCATCATCGGCTGGAGCGGCACGGGCGTGCGCGTGTCCATGGCGTTCAGGTCCTCGAAGGGAGCGCACGCGCTCGCTGAGGGCGCGCTCCCGGTGGTGTGCGTCGGCGAGGGCTGTGCGGGCGACGCGGGCGGCGCAGGAGGCGCAGCGGGCGTCGGCTGACAGGCCATCGCCGCGGCGAAGAGCGAGGCGGCGGCCGCGCGTGAGATGGTGTTCATGGGTTCTCCTCTTCGCGATGCGCCAGCGCGTGCGTCAGGTCCGTGAGCGCGCGCAGCGCGCCGGGCGCGTCGCCGAGTCTCTCCATGACGTCGCCGAAGTGCGCGCAGCTCGCCTCGTCGACCGATGTCGCCAGGCGCGCGCCCGCCTCCGTGAGCGTGAGCACCCTGGCGCGCGCGTCCCCGGGGTGAGTCTCGCGCGTGAGCTCGCCCGAGGACTCCATCCGCGCGCAGAGGCGGGAGACGTTCGTGCGGTCGATGTTCAGGCGCGACGCGAGCTCGGTGACCGTCATCGCGCCCGCATGGTTCAGCTCGAGCAGCGCCCAGGCGTGCGGCATCGGAAGCGGCGTCCCGCACGGGCGCCGCGCGTCGTCGAGCGCTCCGTGCGCGAGCACGAGCGCGCGCAACGCGTCGCGCAGCGCTCGGGCGTTCGTGGCATCGGGGGGTGGCATGTTTTGTTCCTGTTTCGTGTGCGTTCGCACTCTTGTGTATGCGTTCGCACGCTTTATGCGCGACGGACATCGCTGAGTCAAGGGTCCGCGTGGCCTCGAGTTCCTTGTTGTATGGAGGCCAGGAGTCGGCGGAGGATTGGGTGTGAAGCAAGGCCACGAGTAACCAGGGAGACGCGAGTGCCGATGTCCGATGACTTTGGGAGCCTGCGGAGCCTGATGCAGCGCGACGTCCTCGACGACGCCTCGCGGGCCGCGCTCTGGGCGTTGATGAACCGCGCGTGGCGCGAAGACGCTGAGGCGTACGAGGGTCGCTGGTTGGAGTACATGCGCGACTTCGCGCACCACTTCTGCGAACCGCTGGCCGCGCTCCAGAGCCTCGAAGAGCTCGAACTCGCAGCCAAGATCGCCCCCCACGCACGCTTCGCGCTCGAACTCGGGAGCAACGACCTGGGTGATGCGGGAGTCAAGGCGCTGGCAAGGTCGCCCCACATGGCCTCGCTGACTTCGTTGGGGCTGTCGAACAACGGGCTCGGAGACGGGGGCGCCAAGGCGCTGGCGGGGTCGCCTCATATGGCGCGACTCACAGAGCTGGACGTGTCCTCAAACCTCATCAGCGATGAGGGCATCGAGGCGCTCAAGCAGTCGCGCTACCTGGACCTCGAGAGGCTGGACTTGATCGTGAGGCGTCGGTGAGCCTCCACGATCCCTGGATGAGCCAGGGCATGTCGGCGGGGCGTTTGGTCGAGGGGAACGCGGCCTGGAGCGCGTCGTCGGGGTGCAGGTCCTCGAACGCTCCCGGGGCGAACCCGGCGGCGAGGGCGTGGGAGTCGAGCGCGTCGGCGTCGTGCCGGTGGGCCGCGGTGAAGGGGGTGGAGCCGTCCCCGAGCTCGAACCGGGCGCGGCTGCCCGCGTCGAACGCTCGGGGATGGAGCTCCAGCACGAGGAGGGCGCCGCCAGGCGCGAGCGCGTCGGCGGCGCGCGTGAAGACGGGGCCTGGGTCCTCGAGGTGCTCGAGGACGAGGGTGACGAGCACGAGGTCTCGGCTGTCGTCCTCGACGGGCGGCGCGTCGCGGGCGTCTTGCTGGCGGAGCGTGGCGCCCGGGAGGCGGGCTC
>CAJXPN010001027.1 GCA_913058025.1 uncultured Myxococcales bacterium
ATCTACACAGAGTAGATCGTCGGCAGCGTCAGATGTGTATAAGAGACAGGGGCGACTTCGACGACGCGCTCGCGGAGCTCGAACCCGTGGTGGCCCTGGCGCTCGAGCTCGACGAGACGAAGATGGCCAGCCGGGCGCTGGGCCACGTCGCCCACGTCCACTACCGGCGAGGAGAGCTCGCGCGAGCTGAGGAACTGCTCGAACAGGCGATCGCGCTCGCGCGATCGGTCGTCGATCAGCGCGCGATGATGCGTCACACCGGCAACCTCGGCAGCGTGGCGCTGTTGCGCTCTGACGACACCGAGCTCGCGATGGCGCGCTTCGAGGAGGCAACGCGGCTGGCCTCCGCGCTGGGAGACCGAGAGCGCGAGGCGTTCTGGGGAGGGCAGAAGGGCCTCGCGCTCGCGGCCAGAGGGCACTTACGGGCCGCGCGGGTGCTCATCGAGCGTGCGATCTCGGAGCTCGATCTGCTCAAGCACTCGAGGGACGCGATGCAGTGGCGCGTGCAGCTCTCGAGGTTGCTCTTAGACCTGGCCGACGTGACCGCGGCCCGTGAGGAGCTCACGCGCTGCCGCGTCCTGGCCGAACGCGCCAGCGAGAAGTTCCAGCTCCAGTTCGCGAGTGGGCTCCTCGGCGTGCTCGAGTCGCGTGTCGGGAACAGCGTCCGGGCGCGCGAGCTCATCCTGGCCGCGCTGTCGAGCGCGCAGGCGATGGGTGCCTCCGTCATGACCTCGGGCTGGCGCGCCGCGTATGCGGATCTGGAGATCGAGCTCGGCGAGACGAACGACGCGCTCGCCTCTATCGCCCGCGCGCTCGACGAGCTCCCGGAAGACGGGATGTCCTCGGCGCGCGCGAGCCTCTACATCCTACGTGGGCGCGCGCTTCTCGGGTCGAACCGAGGCGAGGACGCGCGCGCGCCGTTGCGGCGCGCGCTCGAGCTGCTCGAGGGGAGCCAGAAGGTCGGGCCGCTGGCCGAGCTCTTGATCTGGCGCGCCGAGCTCGGGGCGAGGTTGGGCGAGCTCGAGACCGCGCGTCAGTGGTGGGCGCGAGCCCGCGAGCTGTGTGAGCCTGAGGAGCTCCCGTTGAAACACGCGCTCGCGCTCACGCTCGAGGCCGGCGCGCTCGCGCGCGCTGGCCTACACGACAGCGCGCGCGCGCTGTCCCGGCGGGCCGCCGACGTCCTCTCCCCGCTGGGGTTGACCATGAATGCCCCCTCTCTCAGGCGCCTCGCCTCGATCAGCGCGATCATCGAGGGGTGACGGGCGCGCGGGACGTGTCCAGGCCCTGATCGCGCGCGTTGTTTGGGGCTTTGCGCGCCTTTTCCTTTGTGTGACACTCCCCCATCTTCTCACCACCACGATCCGGAGCTCGACCCATGCTCTCTCCACCGAATTCGCGCGCGCGCGCGATGCTCTGCGTCGCCGCGCTCGCCCTCTCGCTGGGCGCCTGCGACCCGTTCAACGCGAACTTCGCCGACTCCGAGTCCGCCGAGTCGTACACCGCCGCCCAGATCAAGGCGCCGGCCGACGCGAGCCCCGACACGCTCGATGTCATGAACTGGAACGCGAAGTATGGCGCCGGCCGCATCGACTTCTTCTTCGACTGCCACGGCGACCGCGTCCTCATGAACTCCGGTGAGGTCGAGGGCAACCTCGACGCGCTCGCTGCCAAGATCAAGCTGGTCGACCCGGACGTCCTGCTCGTCCAGGAGATCGACACGAACTCCAAGCGCAGCGCCTACATCGACCAGGTCCAGTACCTGCTCGACACCACCGACCTGAACTACGCGGTGTACGCGTCGCAGTGGCGCGCGGACTACGTCCCCAGCGACGGCGTCGGGCCGGTCGACTCGGGCAACGCGATCTTGTCGAAGTACCCGCTCGTGGACGCCGAGCGCGTCGCGCTCCCGCCCATCGGCGAGCAGGACGGGCTGACTCAGTACTTCTACCTGAAGCGGAACATGCTCCAGGCGCGCGTCGACATCGAAGGCCGTGACGACGTCGTCGTCGTCAACGTCCACACCGCCGCGTACTCCAGCGACGGCACCAAGAAGGTCCAGATCGACCTCTTCAAGGAGAAGCTCGACGAGCTCGCCGCCGCCGGCAAGACCGTCCTTGGCGGCGGCGACCTCAACGCCTTGCCGCCCGGCTCCGACCAGCTCGTGGGCTTCGACGACTTCGTCTGCGAGGCCGACGGCGACTTCGACGCCGACGACTACACCCCCGAGGTCGACTGGCTCGACGCGCTCTACGCCGCGTACACGCCCGCGGTCCCGCTGGCCGATTACCAGGCCGACAACTCCGCGTACTTCACGCACACGACCTCGAAGGACCTCTTCTGGAACAGGAAGCTCGACTACCTGTTCACGAACTCCTCGTTCGTCGCCGGTAGTACCGTGACCCACCAGGACACGAGCAAGGGCGGCGTCGAGACGATGCCGCTGTCCGACCACGCCCCCCTCTCCGCGACCTGGGAGCTTCAATGAGACGCGCACACACGCTGATGACTGTCTCTTATACACATCTCCGAGCCCACGAGACAGGCAGAAATCTCGT
>CAJXPN010001028.1 GCA_913058025.1 uncultured Myxococcales bacterium
CGAGATTTCTGCCTGTCTCGTGGGCTCGGAGATGTGTATAAGAGACAGTCCCTGCTCCGAGCCACTTCGCGCGCCGGATCGCCCTGCCCCTCTACACCAAGCGGCGCCTCCACGTCGTGATGATGAGCCCGAACGCGGCGGACCTGGACACGCTGGGCGCCGCGCTGGCCGACGGGTCGCTGCGCGTCGAGGTCGAGCAGGTCTTCGAGGGCCTCGAGGGCGTGCGGGACGCGATGGAGCGCAGCA
Organism: uncultured Myxococcales bacterium; assembly: GCA_913058025.1. GTDB lineage: Bacteria > Myxococcota_A > Bradymonadia > Bradymonadales > Bradymonadaceae > CAJXPN01. The sequence continues at coordinate 247 of CAJXPN010001028.1, forward strand.
TGTCCGGGCGCGTCCGGGGCAAGGTCGTGGTGGCGCTCTAACGCGCCGCCAACCAGTCGACCTCCAGGGCGAACGCGCCCTCCTGGCCGTCCGAGATCATCAACCCGACCGACGTGACCCGCGCCCGGTCGAGCGGCGCCGCGCCGGGCACGTCCCGTCCACGCCACACCGGCCTGAACGCGTCGATGGGGAACTCCAGCTCCATCCACTCGCCGGCCTGCGTCTCGAAGACGACCTGGTAGGCCACGCCATCGAACTGGCTGTCGTCGTGAAGGCGGAGCTTGTAGCGCTTCCCGTCCCCACGCACGCGCAGCGCGAGCGCCCCCGCCTCGCCCAGATCCAGGGTCAGCCCTCGCGAGCGCACCGAAGCGAACCCTCCGTTGCTCTCCAGCGACATGTCCCCTTCGAACACACCGTGCCCGCTCGCCGACACCCCCATCCCGCTGCGCGACACGCCGCCCATGACGCGGTCGTCGACGGCACGGAACGACTCGTGGGACGAACCGAATGAGATCAAGACACGCTGTTGGTTGCTCACGGTGACAGGCTCCGTTGTCTGCGACGGGCGCACGCTGCAGCCCGTGAGGGCTGCGAAGGCGGCGAGGATGGTGAGGGCTGTGAGGCTGGCGGTATGCATACTCCAATGATGCGCGCGGGAACCGGATCGGTTTGGCGCGCGCCCATGGGAGGTGTCACAGCTGCTCCTGAAGGGCCTCGCCGACCTCGAGGCAGGCCACACCGCGACCCCCGAGGCGTTGCTCGTGGCGATGGCGCCGACCAAGCTCGCGGGGCTGGGGGTCGCGCTGCCCGAGAGCGTCTGGGAGGTCGTCGAGCCCGAGCTCACGCTCTACAGAGTGCTCCAGCAAACCCATGAAGACCCATACAACGCCTACAATGCGCTCCGAGAGCGCTTCTTCAAGCTCGAGTACACGCTCGAGGCTCGCGTCCACCGCCGCGCGCGCAAGGACGGCGTCGATCCGGGCGAGGTCGTCTTGCGTACGCAACCAGGCTGAGAGGCTTCCGGGCAGGGTGATATCTCCTCGAGCCTTGAGAGGAGCCTCGGACGTGCGGTGTTCGATGAGGCGAGATGTTCAAGGCACGAGCAGTCAGGAGAGCGAAGCGCTCACGAGCGCCGCGGAGAGCTCGGCGGACCTGCCCGAGTACCCAGGACGCTCGAGGCTCATGGGGAATGAGCCGCGTTTGATGTGTCGTTTGGTGTGGCTACCTTCAACTACCTCCGCACGGCATTCTTTTCCAAGCGATCTCAGACACTTCGGGGCTTGACCGGACACGCATGCTGTACGACCATTGAAGGCCGTACGTCGTACGTCGTCTCGAAGTGACGAGTGAATGAGAGTTTTTCGCACATATGAAGTGACACGTGTGCTCATGAACGGTGTTCTATGAGACAAATCATATCCCTCTGACGGAACACACTATGCTTCGCATCCTCTACATCTCCTGTTTCCTCCTCGTGTTGTCCGGCTGTCCCTCAGCCGCGCTGCTTCCCGCGCGTCCGCTGGACGCTTCCGAGGTTGTGGTCACGGCGAGCGGGGAGGGGTTGTCCAATGGTTTTGGAGGGAGCGCGAGTGCAACGGTTGGTCTTGGAGGATGGGGAGACGTTGGCGGGTTGGCTTCGATGGGAACCACGGGGCTTTCGTTAGGTGTAGTGGGTCGCGTGTACTTCTGGCGTTTTGCTTTGCGGTTGCGCGCTCTCCAAGAAAGCCTCGCCATCGGATTGAGTGATCCTGAAGATCGTTCGGAGACACACCGTCGATATCTGGGGCAGGTGGAGTTGATGTCGACACCAAGGCGTGGGCGCTTCGAACCCTATACGTCAGTGTTGATGTCGATCGGGACCGATCCTGTGACAGGGTTGGAGTGGAAGATAGGTGAGGCAGGTCCTTCAGTTGGGTTCAGTTTCTCACAAGGAGTCCAGATTCCACTCTCAGATGCGTTCGCGCTTCAAGCTGAGTTGATGGTATCTCCGCCTCTAGCTAACCCAGGCGCGCGCACTCCAGGGGCTGGGACTGAGGTGTTTTGGAGTGGGCAGGCTCGTTTGGGCTTGGTCTTTTCGGCGTACTCAGAACGTGTTGCGCCCCCAAGCCAGCCATGATTCATGGTCAAAGCCGCATACGTGTTCGTTTTGAGAGAAAAGCACAGCAGTACCAGCGAGTTGAGAGGTGTCGCAGCATAGCTCGAGAGGATCGCGAGCACGAGGTCGTGTCTCGTTGGGATCGCGAGCCAGCGCTTCGAAGCTGTCTCTTATACACATCTCCGAGCCCACGAGACAGGCAGAAATCTCGT
>CAJXPN010001029.1 GCA_913058025.1 uncultured Myxococcales bacterium
CAACTGCTCCGCGCGCACGGGGTTCTGTGGAGACGGGAGCGTCAACGGCCCCGAGGGCTGCGACAACGGCCAGAACACGGGCGGCTACGGCTCGTGTGAGACGGACTGCTCGGCGCGCTCGGGCTTCTGCGGCGACGGCACGCCCAACGGCCCGGAGAACTGCGACGACGGTATGAACACCGGCACCGAGGGGTCCTGCTCGAGCAACTGCTCTCAGTCGATCCCCTTCAGCGAACAGCTCATCGCAGGGGGGCACGACCACACCTGCAGGATCGAGTCGAGCGGGCGCCTCGCCTGCTGGGGCGACGACACCGAAGGGCAGGTCTATCCGCCCTCGGGGTCCTACTCCCAGATCGCCGCGGACGAAGACTACAGCTGCGCGGTCGCCACCAACGGCTCCCTCGAGTGTTGGGGCGACCTCTTCAACAACTTCAACAAGCCGACGGGGGCGTTCACCAACGTGTCCACGTCGCGCATCCACGCGTGCGCGGTCCGCACGAGCGGCGCCGTGGTGTGCTGGGGAGACGACAGCCGCGGGCAGTCCTCGCCCCCTTCTGGATCGTTCACCCAGGTCGCGACGGGCGAGCAGCACAGCTGCGGCCTCAGACCTGCCGGCGCCATCGAGTGCTGGGGCTCCGACAGCATCGGCCAGTCCTCGCCTCCGCTCAACGCGTTCACCCAGGTGACCGCGGGCCGCAACTTCTCGTGTGGCCTGCGCACCGGCCGCGAGATCCAGTGTTGGGGCTCGATCTTCGACGGCGTCACGTCTCCTCCCTCAGGGTCCTTCACGGCCATCGCCTCGGGAGAGTTCCACTCTTGCGGGATCAAGACGAACGGGACCCTGTCGTGCTGGGGGTCGAACGCGTGGGGGCAGACGACGCCCCCTGCTGGCACGTTCGCAGGCATCGGCGGCGGCGACTCACACTCCTGCGGCATCAGGCCGGGCGGCGACGTCGAGTGCTGGGGACGCAGCGAGCTGGGGGAGGCCTCCCCCATCACCGACACGTTCGCGTCGGTGTCCGCGGGCGAGTTCTACACGTGCGCGCTCACGTCGGCGGGTGAGATCGCCTGCCTGAACGAGTCGATCATGGCGCCCGCGGGTCCCTACACGCAGGCCACCGCGGGCTCGGGCCACGGGTGCGGCATCCGCACGAACGGCTCCGTGGTGTGCTGGGGCGACGACGGCCGCGGCCAGGCCACGCCTCCTTCCGGTTCGTTCACCCAGATCTCGGCGGGTGACGAGCACACGTGCGGCGTGAGGACGTCGGGCACGGTCGCGTGCTGGGGCTCCGACATCAGCAACCGCTCTACGCCGCCCTCGGGCGCGTTCACTCATGTCTCCGCGGGCGAGGCTCACACGTGCGGCGTGCGCTCCAACGGTAGCGTGGCGTGTTGGGGCGACGGCGGCTTCAACGGCGTGACGAGCCCGCCCTCGGGCTCGTTCACCTCGATCGCCGCGGGCTACGATCACAACTGCGGCATCAAGACCAACGGCACCGTCGAGTGTTGGGGCTCCGACTTCGACGGCGAGTCGTCGCCTCCGTCCGGGACGTTCGCCCAGATCTCGGCGGCTGAGGACTACACCTGCGGCGTTCGCTCCACGGGCGCCTTGCTCTGCTGGGGGTCGGACTTCTTCGACCGCGCGACGCCGCCCTCGGGCTCGTTCACCTCGGTCGGCGCCGCCTACCAACACGGGTGCGCCGTCCGAACCGACGGCCGCATCAGGTGCTGGGGCCGCAACCTCGGCGGCTCCGCCAGCTCGCCGTACCTGACCCGCTGACGTCTGCCGAAGGCATCGACGACGTGACCCCCTACGAGCCTGACTCGAGGCGCGCGAGGGGGTCCTTTCGTCCATCCAGAGAGGCCTTTGGGGGTTGTAGGCGACCGTAGGCCACGCTGCGGCGTTTCAGCTCGTCGCGGTCACGTATATACAGGTGAGCTCCTGGCGCGCCGTAGAAGGCCGCGCAGGCACGTGGTGTGTTGGCCACGTTACGTTTGAAACAGGTTGGTCGATGTCAGAGCTTGAAGGGGATGGTGCGCGTCAGAAACAGGAACTCGAGCGTCTGAAGGCCGAACTCGCGTCGGACGACCCGAACGCGATCGCCGCCGCGCGTGCGTTCGCGACCACGGCCCACGAGCTCGAGCAGTTCGACCACGCATGCGCGCTGCGCAAGCGCGTATGGGAGGCCCTGGAGCGGTCGCTGGGCGAGGAACACCCTGACACGCTCGCGGCCATGAGCGCCTACGGTGACTCGCTGTATGAGACGGGCGAGGTCGAGGAGACGCGCGCGCTCGAAGAGCACATCGTCGACCTTCGCACTCGCCTCCACGGCGCGGAGCATCCCGAGACGCTCGCGGCCATGTATGGCCTGGGGAACACGCTCTACGGCCTGAAAGACTACGAGGCCGCGCGCACGCTCCAGCAGGCCACGCTCGAACTCAGAACGCGCGTCCTTGGTCCGGAGCACCCTGATACGCTCTGCGCGGCGACCACGCTCTCCTACACCTGTCTCTTATACACATCTGACGCTGCCGACGATCTACTCTGTGTAG
>CAJXPN010001030.1 GCA_913058025.1 uncultured Myxococcales bacterium
AGCGTCAGATGTGTATAAGAGACAGGGTCAACTACTTCGGGGTCGAGGACAACGTCCTGCTCGAGCCCACGCGCGACTGGCTCAAGAAGCACGACCCCGACACGCGGGTGATGCTGACCTACCTGACGCTCACGCCGCACCACAACTACCTGACGCCCAAGCGCTACGGCATCAAGAAATTCGATGAGAACCGCGAGTTCAACAGGTACCTCAACTCCGTGCGATACCTCGACTTCTTCGTCAAGAACGTCATCACGATGCTCAAGGAGGAGGGGCGCTATGAGAACTCAGTGATCGTGATCACGGGTGACCATGGCGAGGGCTTCGGGGAACACGGGAGGCGCCAGCATGACAACGTGATCTATGAGGAGGGATTGCGCGTCCCTCTGCTCATCCACGCCCCCGGCATCACCGACGAGGGGGTGCTCATCGCGCGCGAGTCGCGCCAGACCGACATCCTGCCGACGGCCACCGAGCTCGCGGGCTTCGACCTGCCGACCGAGCCCTACGACGGCCACACGCTCACCGACCCAGACGCGCCCAAGCGCCCCATCTACTCACACTGCTGGTACGACAAGCGCTGCATGGCGGTGGTGCGGGATGGCTTCAAGTACATCCACCACTTCGGCACGCGCCCGGACGAGGCGTTCGACGTCTCGCTCGATCCGACCGAGGTCCAGAGCATCATCGACGAGGTCGAGGACGCGAAGGTCCACGTCGACGAGCTCGTGGCGTGGCGGACCACGCTGCTCAAGCGGTACATCGACTTCTACAACGGCCTGATCGCGTCCTCGATCAGCTCCGAGCCCTTCGATCTCGCGCGCAAGGACGGCGGGCTCATCGGTGCGGGCATCGTGATGCGGGGCTGGGAGATCGAGCCGAAGAGCCCGCGACCCGGTGACCGGGTGAAGGTCTCGATCGGGTATCAGGTCTTCAAGACGCCGCCCAAGGGATGGAAGGCGTCCATTGGGGTCTGGTACGGCGGCGCGCTCCAGAAGATCAAGCACACGCCCGTCTACGGCCTGGTCGCGTACGACAAGTGGGAGCCGGGCCTCTTCATCCGCGACACGTTCATCCTCGAGGTCCCGCACGACGCGACCGCGTTCACGCTGCATGTCTCGGCGCCCGAAGACACCGGGGGTGGCGGGTCGGTCACCATCGACGTACCGGTCACCCAATAAATCACGCAAGCCGGTCTCGAGACATCCATGAAACGACACGATCCAGTTCGCCACATACGTGAAGCGTTGTCCGTGGACTTCGGCGTCGAAGACGTCCTCCTCCTCGCGCTCTGGGCTCTCTGCTTGGCGCTCTGCCTCGGCAGCGGGTACGGGTTCGACTTCGGCTCGGTCTTCGGAGCATACCTCCGCTTCTTCGGGGCCTTCCTGACGACGATCTTCGTCATGACCAGGATCGTGTATGGCATGCGGACGTTCTGGAGGCCCAGGCACGCGGCCACGAAGTGGGCGCTGAAGTTCATGGGCGGGCCGATGAGGTCTGGCCAGGTCATCAAGAACGACCTCGTCCTCGGCGCTGGCATCTTGTTGCTCGTGACCTCCCTCACCTTCTACTCCAACATCAAGTCACGAATCCCCGTCATCAACGGGAAGGTCTACGACGACGACCTCATATGGCTCGACTCCGTGCTCTTCGGCGACGGCTTCGCGCCGTTCTTCGAGAACCTCGCCTCACAGAGCGAGTGGTGGCGATCGCTCTTCGAAGGCGTCTACTTCCATGGCTACGTGTGGATGGTCATCCTCACGGGCATCTTCCTGTGCCGCGATCAGCGGCAGCACCTGATGTGGCTGGTGAAGTCGGTGTGCCTGACCTACATAGTGGCCGTGCTCTGGACCACCGCTTACCCCACCTACGGCCCCTTCTTCTTCGATATGGGCTCGAACGGCACACGCTTCGAGTGGATGCAAGGCACGACGAAGTCCGGCGGCGCCCAGGTCTTCCTCATGAGGGCGTGGTACAACCTCCGGGTCGCGGGCATCGAAGGGACCGGGTTCCAGGCGCAGCCCTTCACAGGCATCGCGGCGCTCCCGAGCCTGCACATAGGCCACATGATCATCCTCTCGGTCGTGGCGCGTCGCACGCTCCCGCTCTACGCTGGGTTCATCCTCGTCCTCGCCTCCTTGACGTTCGCGGCGACGATCGCCTTCGGCTGGCACTACGGCGTGGACGCGATCGCGGGGCTCATGCTCGGCGTGGCGATCCCGGAGGGCATCCGGTACGCCATGCTCCGCAGGAACCCTCACGCGTTCGAACCCGGCGGCCGCCCCCCTGCGGCAGCGCAGCCCTCCTCTCCAGACTCGGAGGAGGAATGATTGAGCCACAGGCGCGCGCCGATCTGATGCGCGCCACCTACGAACTCATCGTCGCCACCATCGTGTCTCTCCTCCTCACGACGGTCCCGTCCACGATCACGCTGCTCTCCGAGCAGCGCTTCTATGGCGCTGCGGAGACCGTCGAGGCGCTCTTCCGTCACCTCTCACTGCACACGCTGCTCGTACTCTTCGGTGCGAAGCTCGCGATCCTCGCGCCAGTG
>CAJXPN010001031.1 GCA_913058025.1 uncultured Myxococcales bacterium
CACAGAGGAGATCGTCGGCAGCGTCAGATGTGTATAAGAGACAGCCTCGAGGGCTTCGAGTTCAACACGGTCGCGGGCCGGTGCGTCGAGCGGTCGCGCTGCGGGGGGCGCCTGTGTACCGACGACGAGTACTGCCGCTTCCCACAGTCCGGCGGGCCGCCTCAGTGCGAGCTCAGGTCGTGCGGGTCGGGCCAGGCGCTCGACGATGCGTCCGGCTCGTGCGTGACCTGCAACCTGCAGTGCGACGCCGAGGGCGTCTACCCCACCACGGTGGGTGGCGCGTGCGAGTGCGCCTCGGACGTCTACTGCTCCTACCAGGCCGATGGCGCTCAGGCGCGCTGCGAGACCTCGGCGTGCGCGCCCGGGCAGGCCGAGTCCCTGGATGGGCAGTGCGTCTCGTGCGCGAACGCGTGCGGCGCTCAGGAGGGCGAGCGCGCGCGCCTGTGGCCCACGACCACGGCGACCGGTGAGTGCATGTGCGAGACCCAGGAGGGGTTCTACCGCCCGTTCGGCGGCGCGAGCGCGCCGTTGCTGTGCGACGTCGATCGTGACGGCTGGATCAACAGGACGGCCAAGGCGACCTTCGACACGGCGAGCGACCTGGGGGAGGGCGCGTTGACGCGAGACGAGGCGACGCTGGCGAACTTCCGCTGTGAGCTTCGCGAGGTCGACCGGTTCGTCCTGAAGAACGAGTGGGGCCAGCGCCGGCACGTCTCCGTCTGTGGTGATGAGATGATCGACTACGCGCCCGGCGCCACGCCCCCGTGCGCCGACGTGGACGGCATCAAGACCGTCGTGCTCTTCGAATCCGACGCGATCGACGAGGTGGAGCTCGTGGACGACCCGGTCGCGCTGCCGGCTTACGGCGCTCGCTCGGTCAAGGGAGCCGAGGTCAACGCGCTCACCAGGATGTGCGCGTCGCTGACCGCGGACTACAACGACAACCAGGTCGAGGACGTGCTCGAAGAGCAGGCGATCACGCGGGGCCGGCTCGCCGGTTCCGCAAACACCTCGACCGACGAGGCGTTCGCGTTCCTGTCGATGTCCCACTTCACCGAGATCCACCGCTCGAGCTATGTCCCACCCACGATCGCCGGCGCGCCCGGCTCCTACCTCATCGAGGAGCGCTCGCGGTGCGACGCGGGGTTCCCGTTGGGAACGCTCGACGGCGCCAGCGGGTACTGGCAGAGCTGCACGCGTGACCGGCGAGGGGACTACCTGATCTCGGGCTCGCACGTGGGACACGACTTCGGTTACTACGCCTGCTCGGGCTCGGCCTCGGGCGCCTGCGGTATGCCCGCGCCGCCCGTCGTCGTCCCCCAGGTCGACGCCGACGGGGACCGCCTCCCCGACCACGGCCTGTGCGATCAGACTGGGCCGTTGGCCGACGAGCCGTGGCGCGGCATGACCCACCACTCCCAGTTCCAGTGCGTCGTGGTCGATCAGAGCATGCCGCGCGCGAGCCTCTACGCCCCGTCCGACATCGAGCCCCAGCCCTACGACTTCAACGCGTGCGCGCTGCGTGACTGCGCGGCGGGCGGTCAAGGGTGCCAGGAGGCCACGGTCCAGGGCGCGGATCAGCCGCTCGTCCCTGAGGTCGACTGCCAGGCCCTGTCGCGCGACTCGGTCCAGGGCGACGAGGTCGGCTGGGTGACCGTGCGCTACCTGGGTGAGACGGCGAACGCGTCGTTGGCGCGGCCGTACGTGCGCGGGTGCGTCGACGAGTCGTTCGGCACCAACGGCAACGACGGCTGGGCGCTGCTGTGTCCTGGGTTCGAGGACAACCCCGAGGGTGTGCTCGCCGCGGGGAACCTGGGCGACTCCGGCAAGCTCATCTGCTCATGCAACGCGAACTACGGCGGAGCCAACTGCGAGATCGGTTGCAAGGAGCGCCTCTCCCCAGGCCGCGAGACGCTCTTCCTGCACGTCGGCGCCCGGGACCGGGCCTACGAGCCCGACGAGATCCAGGACTTCGCGTGCGACCCGGCGAGCAACTATTGCGCGCTGCACCCGCCCGTGCCCGCCGAGGGGTTCGAGGGCGGGCGGCGCGGGTACTGGATGTGCGGCGAGACGGACCTGTCGATGACGCTGGATTCCAGCGGGGAGGTCGCGCCCTCGCTCGAGGCGTCGGCCACGATCCAGGGCGCCACGCGGACGTATGAGCTGAGCGGCGGTGTCCAGACCGCGCCGGTAGTCCGCGAGCCGCTCGAGTTCACTGGCCCCGTGCGAGGTCAGAACAGGACCTACACGTTGTTCTGAATGGGCTCCTCGCGCGAATCGCGCTTCGCTGTCGTGTGTCATGTCCTGGGAGCGTTTGAGCGAGCGGGTGGTACGAGGGCGCCGGGAACATCCGCGTCGGCTCTTACGCGTTCAACCACGTCCCGTTCACCGAGCTCGAGTGGATCGGGCGCGCGGTCGCGACGGTGTGACGCCATTTACGTTTCGAACTCGTGGGTGCGGGCGGCTGGGCGTCGAATGGTAGGTGGTGCTATCAGCGGCGGCTTCGCGGTGGACTGGCGCGCAGGTTGAAGACCTCATCAGCTTGTTTTCT
>CAJXPN010001032.1 GCA_913058025.1 uncultured Myxococcales bacterium
CGGCAACCACCGAGATCCACACAGAGTAGATCGTCGGCAGCGTCAGATGTGTATAAGAGACAGCCCTCGGTGCTCGACATCATCTCCGAGCTCAACGTGCCCATCGGGCTCGACGACGATGGAGGCTTCGGCCTGGTCTTCGCGATCACCAACGCTGGCACCTACTCCGAGCTTCAGATCGACATGGAGATGCACCACTCCAGGCCCGAGGAGATGCTCCTCGTGCTCAGCGATCCGACCGGGAACCGCCAGATCATCCAGCCCGTCGGCGTGAACCCGTCGATCTACCGCAGCTACATCATCCCGAACTTCGACGGGATCGACGTCACCGGTGACTGGGTCCTCGAGTTCCACGACACCGCCCCGGGCAACACCGGCGAGGTCCGCAACCTCAAGCTGACCTGGGTGCGCTGAGCTGTCCGACAGTTCACCGTCCACCGGCGAGGCCGGGCCCCTTCGGAGGGGCCCGGCCTCGCCCCGTTCTGGGCCCGCGGCCGCTCCTCCGCGACCCGGTGTCGTCTTCTGCGAGAAGCAAGGCGCGAACGGCCAGTGCGTTGGCGTGCGTTGGTGACGACTATCATCCCCGCTGGACATCGACACGACACGTACGCGACGGAGCACTGATGAACTGGACCCCCGAACGACTCTCTTCCCTCGCTGGCAAGACCTACGCGATCACGGGCGGCAACAGCGGCCTGGGGCTCGAGGCCGCCAAGATCCTCACGAGCAAGGGCGCGCGCGTGGTCATCACGTCGCGCTCGGAGGCCAAGGCCCAGGGCGCGATCGCCGAGATCGAGGAGAACCACTCCGGCGCCGACGTCGGCCACGTCCTGCTCGACCTCGCCGACCCCGAGAGCGTCGCCGCCGCGGCCGCCGCGATCATCGAGGCGTGCCCCAAGCTCGACGCGATCATCAACAACGCGGGCGTCATGCAGCCGCCGCTCAGGCGCACCGAGGAGGGCTTCGAGCTCCAGATGGCCACCAACCACATCGGCCACTTCCGCCTCAACGCGGCGCTCATCGAGCACCTCGAGCTCTCGGGTGGCCGGGTCGTCTCGGTCTCGAGCGTCGCCCACAAGTTCGGGGCCATCGACTTCGACGACCTCATGTCCGAGAAGTCCTACGACGCCACGGCTCGGTACTCGCAGAGCAAGCTCGCCAACATCATGTACGCCTTCGAGCTCCAGCGCCGCCTGAAGGCGCGCGGCTCGTCGGTCAGCGCGATCGCGTGCCACCCTGGATACGCCGCGACGAACCTCCAGTCGACCGGCGTCGGAATGGAAGGCGGCAGCGGCTTCTTCAAGGCGCTCTACAAGGTCACCAACGCCGTCATGGCCCAGTCCGCCGAGCGCGGCGCCTACCCGCTCGTGCTCGCCGCGGCCTGGGACGAGGCCAAGCCCGGCGCCTACTATGGCCCCACCAAAATGGGCCAGGCGCGCGGCCCGGTGGGCGAGTCGTTCGTGGCGAAGGTGGCCATGGACGAGGACGTCGCGGGCCGACTCTGGGACGTCACAGAGGAGCTCGCGGGGCAGTTCTTCGCGGACTGAGCGGTCGACCGGGCCCGAAAGTCTTGCTAGCCTCCCGCTCCTGTCAACTCGTCTCAGGAGCCCCAGATGCACCTACGAAACGTCGTGTGTACGTGCGCCTTCGCGTGCGCCGTGCTCACGCCCGCCGCCGCCGCCGCCAACCCCGTCAACGCCGAGGCGTTGCGCCCCAAGGCAGCCCAGGAGGGCTTCTCGGGTGGCGCCGATCTGAGCTTCGCGATGCGCTCGGGCAACGTGAACCTGCTCAACGTCGCCGGCGGCGGCATCGTCCAGTACCAAGTCCACCGCCCGCGTTCGGACTGGGAGGACATCCCCGACGACCAGCCCCCGCTGATCGCGCACACCGCGTTCATCATCGGCAACTACCGGTTCGCCCAGCGCGTCGACGACCCCATCGTCAACCAGGGCTTCCTCCACGCGCGCTGGACCGCGATGTGGTTCCCGCGCCTGGGCACCGAGGTCTTCGGTCAGTACGGCTTCAACGAGTTCCTGCTCCTCCAGGCGCGCGCGCTCGGCGGCGTGGGCGTCCGCCTGGACATGATCCAGACGCCCGACATCAAGATCTGGGGCGGCACCGGGTACATGCTCGAGTACAACCGGATCACGGTCGCCGAGGGCGCGTCCGACGCGCCCGAGGACCTCCAGAACCGCTGGACGAACTACATCTCCGCGCGCGCGACGGTCTTCGAGGGGCGCCTGCTCCTCCAGAACACCCTCTACGTCCAGCCTCGCCTGACCGACTTCGAGGACCTCCGCCTCCTCGAGGTCTTCGAGGCGCTCGCCCCCATCCACGAGCGGTTCGCCATCGGCGTGGACTTCTCGCTGCTCTACGACGGGAGACCCCCTACTGGCGTCGAAGCCACCGACATCACGCTGTCCACGACCTTGAAGTTCAGCTTTTGATGTGTCGCTTCAGGTGTGAGGCGTGGTGCGGCTTTTCGGAGGGACCTCAGCTTCACTTCAGGCTGTTCTTGGTCGTGGTTCGCGGGTGGGGATAGAACTGGGG
>CAJXPN010001033.1 GCA_913058025.1 uncultured Myxococcales bacterium
ACAGCTCCCGATTCTCCCCGACGAGGTCGTCATCACGGACGCGACCCTCCTCGCCACCGACCACCGCGCGATCCCCGTCGCTCGCCCCGCCTCCGAGCTCCAGCTCACCGGCGGGAGGCTCTCGATCACGCGCGACGCCGAGGCGGGCTCGATCGTCGTCGCGGGCGGGTTCGACGCGCTCGCGAACTCCTCGGAGCGGCGAGGGACGACCTCGATCGAGCTCACGATCAACCCCAGGACAGGCGCCGGCGCGCTCTCGGCCGAGGTCGACGCGCTCGACCTGAGCTGGGTCGGTCAGATGGTCGGGCCCAGGCTCGGCCGCCGGCTGCGCGGCGGCGCCGTGCGCGCCAAGATCTCCGCGTCTCGCGCAGCCGGCGCCGCGCGCGTGAACTTCTCCGGGGACGTCTCGCTCTCGGACCTCAAGGTCTACGTCTCCAAGCTCGCCGAGGACCCCCTCCTCGACTGGTCGCTCGGCTACGCGTTCAAGGGCTACCTCGACCCCGACGCGGCCATCCCTCCCGCGGAGCTCCTCAACTCCGAGCTCGACGCCAACGTCCCCGACGACCCCAACGACGAGGGCAAGTCGAAGCGGCGGATCACCGACGCGCCGCCCACCAAGGGCGCGCTCGTGTTCACCCGCGGCGACGCCTCGCTCACCGGCGTCAAGGCGTCCATCAAGCCGACCTTCTATGGCCTCGACGTCGACAAGACGCTCCCTGCGCGGGTCGACCTCGAGGTCGACCTCCCGAGCACCAACGTCCAGACCCTCTTCGACGCCATCCCCGACGCGCTCATGGGTGACATCGTCGGCGTGAGCATGAACGGCGAGATCTCGTGGAAGATGCGCGCCGAGGTGCCCGTCTACGACGCCTCGGAGATGGTCTGGAGCGACGAGCCCAGGGTGAAGAACTTCAGCCTCGTCTCGATCCCGTCCGAGGTCGACGTCCGCAAGCTCGCCGGCGCCTTCACCCACACGATCGTCGACGACCGCGTGAACTTCGAGCGCCGCGTGCGCGTGGCCAGCATGCAGCCCATCCCAGCCCAGTGGATCATGGACCAGGCGGGCCTGTCGCTCGCGCAGGTCGACGCGCACTGGCGCCGCGGTGACTGGTTCCCGCCGCCTCTTAGCATGGAGGAGCGCAACCCCAGGCTCGCGTCGTCACCCGACTACTGGAACACGCCCCACATCCTCGATCAGGCCGCGCCTCGGCCCTGGGTCGAGTCGCCCGAGGTCGAGGGGCTCGACGGCTTCGGCCGCGTCGAGGAGGTCACGACCCCCGTACGCCGTGGCTGGCGTCCCTACAAGGAGGGGAAGACCGTCAAGATGGAGTCGGACCCCTACGGCGAGTACCACTTCGTCCCGCTCCAACACATCTCGAGGTGGCTGCCGCGCGCGATCCTGACGACCGAAGACAACTCGTTCTTCCGCCACGACGGCTTCAACCGCCACGCGCTCCGCCAGTCCATCGAGCGCAACATCGCCGCGGGCGACTACGTGCGCGGCGCCTCGACCATCTCCATGCAGCTCATCAAGAACCTCTTCCTGAGCCGCAAGAAGGTCATGGCGCGCAAGCTCCAGGAGGCGTTCCTCGTCTGGCTCATGGAGTCACACGTCCAGATACCCAAGGCGCGCCTGCTCGAGATCTACCTCAACGTCATCGAGTTCGGCCCGGGCGTCTTCGGCATCCACGACGCCGCCGTCCACTACTTCGGCAAGCGCCCCGACGAGCTCACGTTCGCCGAGTGCGCCTGGCTCGTCACGATCGTCCCCGGCCCCAAGAAGTACCACTTCTACTACGAACGCGGCGCCATCACGGGCTCCTACTTCTCCCGCATGAAGCGCTACATGCGCGTCATCCGCGCGCGCGGCCGCGCCACCCAGGAGGAGTACGACGCCGCGGCCGCCGAGATCCCGCCCTTCTACAAGCCTGGCGCCAATGCTCCGCCGCTCGCGCCCAAGAAGGTCATAGAGATCCCGATCCTCCTCGACCCCGAGCTCGAGGACGCCACGCCGCCCGACGACTTCGAGATCCCGTTCCTGGATCTCTTCGACTGAGCGAGCGCGGCGAGGCGCCGACTCGCCGCGCTCGCCACCCGCCGGTATGGGACATTCGTGGGATCACCCCCACGCCGCGGCCCTGCGATGATCCTGCGCGCGTCACCAAGACGAACGGAGGAACACATGCACCACGCCCACCGCGCGCTCGCAGCCGCGCTCACAGCCGCCCTGATGTCGGCGGCACCCCACGCGCTCGCCAAGGATCCGGGCGCGCCCGACGACTCGTACGCCGAGGCGAGGGCCCTGACCAAGGAGCCCGCCCCGGAGTTCACGCCGCCCAAGCCCTTCATCTCCCCGCTCTTCAGGGTCGGCGGCGGCGTCGGCCTCTTCGAGCTCACGAACCCCGGGGCCTCGGACACCCGGCTCTCCGGGACCGCCGCGTCCGCCTGGGTGCACGCCGGCGATGAGTTCTGGGACGTCTTCGGCTACTACCTCGGCGCGCGCGTCGGGGTGCTGTCTCTTATACACATCTGACGCTGCCGACGATCTA
>CAJXPN010001034.1 GCA_913058025.1 uncultured Myxococcales bacterium
GTAGATCGTCGGCAGCGTCAGATGTGTATAAGAGACAGTCGCAGACCGCGCCCACCCGAACGTCTACCGCATCACGGCCGCCGGCGAGGTCTCTCTCTTCGCGACCGGCGAGCCGCTGACCGGACAGGTCGTCGGTCAGAACGCGATCATCGTGCTCCCAGACCAGTCCGGCCTGCTCAGCGTCGTCTACCTGCCGTCCCGGCTCGCCCACATCAGCCTCGCCGACGGGTCCGTCACCGAGGTCGCCGTCGAGGGTGACTTCTTCGACTTCGTCCCTCCCCTCTCCGGCGCAGACGGCATGACCTGGAGCGGCGACGCCGCCCTCATCGCCTTCACAAGCCAGCTCAACCGGATCACGCCGACCTCCGACGACTGGTCCACCGCCTCCAGCGAGACCGTCGACGTCGAGGTGGGCATCACCGACGTCGTCCACACGCCCATCGGCGACTACCTCCTCAACGGTCAGGCCTTCACCTTCGCCGTCCAGGGCGACCCGGACCCGACCGTCCTCAGCCGCTTCGTTGGCGAGTTCTGACGTTCCACGCTACGTTCACGCCCAAAGATCGCACACCAACACAAAAGAGATCGCACATGTACGAGAACGCCAAGCTCATCCAGACCTTCTACGAAGCCTTCCAAAAGCGCGACGCCGAGACGATGGGCACCTGCTACCACCCCGACGTCGTCTTCTCCGACCCCGTCTTCCCCGAGCTCCACGGCGACCGCGCCCGCGGCATGTGGCTCATGCTCTGTGAGCGCGGCAAGGACATGACGCTCGAGTTCTCGGGCATCCAGGCCGACGACACCACGGGCAAGGCGCACTGGGAGGCGCGCTACACGTTCGGCGCCACCGGCAACAAGGTCCACAACGTCATCGACGCCGCGTTCACCTTCGAGGACGGCCTCATCAAGACCCACACCGACACCTTCGACCTGTGGCGTTGGGCCGGCCAGGCGCTGGGCACCAAGGGCAAGCTCCTCGGCTGGACCCCCATCGTGAAGAACGCCGTCCGCGGCCAGGCCGACAGCGGCCTCACGAAGTTCATGTCCAGGTGACCGCGCGCCTGCTCGAGCTCGTACGGGTCGTCTACTCCACCGTCGACGACCCGTCCCGCTGGGACGACCTCCTCGACGCCGTGATCGAGGACCCCGCCTTCCCGGCCGCCGCCGTGGGCTACCAGGCCAACGCCTCGGACCCCATGCTCACCGGCGTGCTCCGGGGCGTCACCGACGCGCAGACCGAGCGCCTCTACGCCGAGGTCCTCCCCGAGAACCCGCTGATGGCCTCCGGCCTCACGCTCACTCCAGGGCCTCACGTCCTCATGGACGCGGACATCATCCCGCGCTCGGCGTTCGAGAAGTCGAACTACTACAAATGGTTACGCGACTTCGATTCGGATCGCATCCTCGTCGCCGTCTCGCTCACCTCGCCCGACGCCGTCGTCCACATGCCCCGCTACGTCCGCAGGGGCGCCGAGGTCACGCGCGACCACATCGACGAGGCCCGGGCGCTGCTCCCGCACGTCTCGCAGGCGCTCGCGATCGCGCGCCGGGTCGAGGCGCTCGAGCGCACGTGCCGCCAGTCCCTCGACGCCATGGATCGTGCGCACTTCGGCTGCATCCTGATCGGCCCCGACAGCCGGATCGAGTGGATGAACGAGTACGCCGAGGCGATCCTGGGGCGCGGCGACGCGCTCAGCGTCGAGGACGATCGCCTGCGCGCGGTGCACCCGCTCGAGCGAGCGCTGCTCGAACGCGACGTCGACGTCGCGCTCGGGCTCTCACAGGCCATCCTCGACACGCCGCGCCCCACACACCGCGTCCGCAAGGCCGACGACGACGGCTACATCGAGCTGCTCGTCTCCCCGCTCTCTCCCTTCGGCCACCCGATCCTCGCCGACCGCACCGGCGCGCTCGTGATGCTCGCTGACCCGGACTACCTCGACGAGGACATCGCGGGCCGGCTCGAGTCGCTCTACGACCTCACCCCGGCCGAGGCGGAAGCCACCCAGTGGCTCCTATCCGGCTACTCGATCGACGCCATCGCCGACCTCTTCGGCCGCTCCCAGCACACCGTGCGCAACCACATCAAGCGGGTGCTCAAGAAGTGCGGGGTCTCCTCACAGGCCCAGCTCGTCGGCCTGATCCACCGCGGCGTCGCCTGCCTCAGCTGACGGGCGCGCTCAGTTCTTGAGCTCGAGGATCTTCTCGTCGGCCTCGTAGGTCGACGTGGCGTTGCGGCCGAGCCCGGCGAGCGTGGCGTCGAGGAGCCCGCCTGCCTGCTCGGCGCAGCCGAGCTGGGAGCTCATCGCCTCGATTACGACGGCCGAGTAGTGCGACCCGCCGAACACGGGCACGAGGACCTTCACGCCGTGGATCGCGTTCTGCCCGTACCGCACCGCGTCGAGCTCCTCGGCGCCGATCTTCACCTTCACGCGGGACGTCGTCCTTCCGAGGAGCTCCTCGTTGGCCTCGTAGACATCGAGCGCGGCGGCCGCTCCGGCCGCGGGCACGAGCGCGGCGGGGCCCTGCATCGTCTGCATGTAGG
>CAJXPN010001035.1 GCA_913058025.1 uncultured Myxococcales bacterium
TCGGCGACCTCGGGGAGCGGCTCCTGGGCGAAGACCTGCGCGGCCTCGGCCTCGACGTTCAAGATGTCGACGGCGCGGGCGGCGTGGCCCATCGCCGCGAGCGTCTGGCGGGCCATGTTCGCGACGGTGGGCTGGGCGCCGGCGCCGATCTCGATGATCTGCTCGGCCGCGAGCGCGCCGGGGAGGTCGTCACGCAGGAGGAGGTCCTGGGTCTCGATCCAGCGGACGGGGCTGGCGAACTGCCACGCGAGCAGCTCGACGAGCATGGTGCGGGCGAGCGCGTGGGAGCGCTCCTCCCAGGCGGACCAGTCCTCGTAGACGGCGAGCATCGACTCGCTGGGGGCGGCCTCCAGGATGAGCGCGACGTACTCGCGGGTGAGCGCGAAGGGCGCGGCGGTCAGGTTCGGGACGTAGCGGCCCACGAGGCTGACGGCGTCGATGGTCTGGGGGATGGCGCGCTCGAGGGCCTCACGGAACGCGCCGACGCCGTCGCGCAGGCGGCGCGAGTGGAACGGCACGTCGATCCCGGGGACCTGGATGTAGGGCGGCTTGCCGACGCGGCGCGCGGCCAGGCGGGACGCGAGCTCGGCGAGCGCGCCGTGCTCACCGGTGACGGCGTACTGGCGGCCGCGGACGTTGTAGTTGACGATCTGGAGGAACCCGCCGGTGGCCTCGGAGACCTCGGCCACGAGGTCCTCGGCCTGCTCGTGCGTCATGCCGGCGTGGTGCGGGCGGATGACGCCCATGGCGTAGGCGGAGCTGCCGTGCTCGTCACGGGGGACGAGCGCGGCCATGGCGGTGCCGCGCTGGTAGACGACCTCGATGGTCTGCTCGAGAGGGAGGATCTCGAGGACGGCCGAGAGCGCGTTGTACTCGCCGATGCTGTGGCCGGCGGTGATGGCGTCGTCGACGTAGACGCCGGCCTCCTTCATCTGGGCGACCTGGGCGCGCGCGAGCGCGGCCATGGCGACCTGGGTGAACTGGGTCAGGTGCAGGACGCCGGCAGGGTGCTTGTGGAGCTGGCCGCGGACGTAGAGCTCGCGGGGGTTGTCGCGCACGATCTGGAGGATCGAGAACCCGAGCGCGGCGCGGGTGTGGAGGTCGGCGCGGTCCCAGACGAGGCGCGCGGCGGCGGAGGCGCGGTAGCCCTCCATGCCCATGCCCTCGTGCTGGATGCCCTGGCCGGGGAAGACGTAGGCGGTGCGCGGCGAGGCGACCTCGGCGGTCAGCTCGGCGACGACGGCGCCGGCGCTGGAGGCGCGGGCGCGCACGACGGCGCGCCCGGCGCGCACGCCCTGGCGGGTGACCTCGACCTCGAGCGGCGCGCCGAGCGCGAGCGGCGCGTGGAACGTCGACGTGACGGCCCGCATGCGCGAGGCGTCGGTGCCCGCGGCCTGGCGGACCACGGCCGAGTACATCGCGCCGGCGGTCCACATCCCGTGGACGAGCGGCGCGTCGAAGCCCGCGAGGCGGGCGAACATCGGGCTGGTGTGGATCGGGTTGGCGTCCAGGCTCGCGAGCGCGAACGCGGTCATGTCGAGCGGCGAGCGGCCGGACTCGGAGCCCAGCGGCAGCGCGGTGGCGGGCTGGGCGCGGTCGGGGTCGCGTCCGAAGACGGCGCGGAGCCTGGCGAGCGCGTGCGCGCCGTCGGCGGCGACCTCGGTGAACCTCACCTGACCGACCTCGTCGGGGCCGCACAGGATGAGGCCTTCGGCGGTGTGCGTCCCGTCGATGCTCGTGACGGTGGCCTCGAGACGGAGCGCGTCGCCGCCCTGAGGGGGCGCCGACCACGTGAGGCCGTCGAGCGCGCCGAGCGCGCGGGCGACGGCGCCGTCGGTGACGTCGAGGTCGAGCGTGACGGGCTCCACACCGCGCGTCATGGCGTCGGCGGGCGCGCACGCGCGGCGGATGAAGAAGCGCGAGGTCAGGTCAGCGAGCACGCCGTCGGCGCCGGTGATCTGGGCGACCACGCGGACGGTCGTGCCCTGGGGGGCGCGGGCGACGTGCGCCATGGTGGCGGTGACGTCGTAGCCGACGCCGGGCGCCGGCGGCCAGGCGGGTCCGGCGTCGACCTGCTGGTCGAGGTGTACGAGGTCGAGCAGGCCGTCGGCGAGCTCACGGACCATCATCACGCCGAAGACCTGCGCCCAGGCCATCGAGAACGCGAGGTTGAGCGGCGCGTGGCGCCCCTGCCCGTCGGTGCTCGCGATGTAGCGCTCGAGCTGCGTGGCGGAGACGGAGGCCTCGCCGGAGAGCGTGGCGAGCCACTCGAGCCAGGGAAGCTCACCGCCGAACAACGCGTGGCTGTACATCTTGCGGATCGCCTCGCCGTAGCCGCCAGGCTCGGCGCCGAAGGCGACCGCGGGCGGGACGTCGGCGCCTGGGTCGAGCTCACGCAGCGCGAGCGTGAGGCGCGCGGGGTGGGCGCGGCGGGGGTCCTCGTCGCGGGCGTCGAGGTGCCAGAGCGTGGGGTCGCTCGGGTCGCGCAGGACCGTCACGAAGGCTGTCTCTTATACACATCTGACGCTGCCGACGATCCACTCTGT
>CAJXPN010001036.1 GCA_913058025.1 uncultured Myxococcales bacterium
CAGATTGGCCGCGAGGCCAACCTGCGGGGGGAGTCCCCCGCTCCAGGTCGTGCACTCCCTCACGCACAGACCCGCGAACCACAGCGCCTGTTCGAGAGCTCGACCGAATCACCCGTGCCTTCAACGGGGCTACAGGAGGTGTATAGAACCGAGTGATTTCATGGTCGTCATGTCTACTGACACCTCTATGAGATTTGGCCGCCCCAGGTTCGTTCGTTGGCCGCGACCTCAGTCGGGCGCGGTGACGTCGACGGCGGTGAAGTTGCGCAGCCCCAGCGGCCAGAGCTCGAGCGTGAGCGAGCCGTCGGCCTCGGAGAGCACCGAGCGCTGCCCGTTGCCCGCGTTCGCGAACGCGATCGGGTTGCTCGTCACGGTCATCGGCAGCGCCGAGATCGGAGACTCCACGCCGTTGAGGACGACCTCGAAGTACGGCGACACGGCGATGTAGCCATTCACCGAGACTCTGTACGTGGGGAAGGGGCCGTTGAGCCCGTCGCCGGAGGCCACGACCGCGGTGAACTCGTCGCCGTAGAGGTCGCGGAAGACGACGTCGCCGGCCTCCAGGTCGATCGGCTCGCTCGTGGACAGGACGACCTCCCCGAACTGCTGGCCCTCGTCGCCCGTCAGGTCCACGGTCGCCCTGACGACGAACGGCGCGTGGTCGTCACCCACGAAGAACACCTGCGTGGAGTCCTGGTCGGGGCCGATCACGTCGATCCGCCCGGTCGGCAGCGGCGCGCCCGCGCGCAGCCTCGCCAGGTCGACCCCGTCGCCACCCTCGGCCCACTCGCCGGTCCACTCGATCGCGAGCGCCTCGCCCGAGCCCTCGTGCACCACGGAGTGCGCGGCGAGGAAGTCGGCCACGAGCTGGTCGCGGTCCGCGGTGAAGCCGGTGACGTCGTCGACGGCGAGCAGTAGCTCTGTGTCGGGAGAGACGTTGGTCTGGAAGGTGTGCGGGGTGAAGAACCCGAGGGCGCGCGGCACGTACGCCACGCACTCGCCGTTGCGGCCGAACGTCTCGCGCTCGCCGCACTCTTCGATGAAGGAGGCGCAGCCCGCGGAGAGCGAGGCGACGGTGAGGACGAGCAGGTTTATGAGGCGGACGTTCATCTCGACGAGGATAGGCGCTCGGAGGTCACGCCGCCAGCTCGGCGGCTTCCTTGCGCTCTCGCCTGATCGTGAAGAAGTACGCCACGCCGATGGAGACGCCGTAGAGGATGACGAGCGGCACGGCCATGGCGACCTGCGTGCCGACGTCGGGTGGCGTGAGGATCGCGGCGAAGATGAAGCTGCCGACGATGGCGATGCGCCAGTGCTTGATGAGCGTGCGGTGGGTGATCAGCCCGAGCGCGGAGAGGAACATCGCCACGACGGGCATCTCGAAGATCGAGCCGAACGCCAGCAGCAGCTTCATGGACAGGTCGTAGTGCTCGCTCATCATGAGCGTGGGCGTGCCGACGGACTGGCTGAACGTGAACAGGAAGTTGAAGCCGTGGGGCATCACGAAGTAGTAGCAGAAGCTCGAGCCGCCCAGGAAGAACATCGAGGCGACGAAGACGAACGGGATGGCCAGCCTGCGCTCGTGCTCGTAGAGCGCCGGGACGATGAACTTCCAGAGCTGCCAGAGGATGACGGGGACGGCGAAGAAGATGCCGGCGACCAGCGCCGTCTTGAGCATCGTGAAGAACGGCTCGGTGAGGTCCTTGTAGTTCATCGTGGCCATGGCGAGCTCGGGCGCGGCCTTCTTCAGGGGCTCGAGGATGAACGTGTAGATGTCCTCGACCCAGGTCCACGCCACGGCGAACCCGGCGCCGATGGCGACCATGCAGTAGACGAGTCGCTTTCGGAGCTCCGCGAGGTGCTCGAACAGCGTCATCTCGCCCTGCTCCTCGACGTCCCCTTCCAGCATTTTGGTTTCGGCCTCACTCATGCCTCAAACCTCCCGCTCAAACCACGCGACCATGAATGAAGACGCCACGCCGCGTCTGGTGTCCGTCCGTCCCCTCCTCGGCGTCCCTGGACGCAGCGAGCGAGACCTCGACGGCCTCGTCGTCGCGGGTGGTGCGCTGCGCGTGCAGCTCCACGTCGCGGTGTTGGCCTTCGCCCGCGGGGTCGCTCCAGTCGGACGGCGCCGAGCCGTAGTGCCCCTCGTCCCAATCGTGCTCGATGCTCGGGGCGTGCGGGGTCTCGTCTCGCGCCGCGTAGCTCTGCGTGGGCTTGGCGGGCGGGGTGTACTTGGGGCGATCGCGCTTGTCGTCCTCGAGCATGATCGTGTCGCGGAGCATGTTCCCCGCGCGCCGTATCTCACGCATCGTCTTGCCGGCCGTACGCGCGACCTCCGGGATCTTCTCGGGGCCCAGGACCACGAGGATCACGATCAGGATGATCGTGATCTCCGCGAGTGACATACCGAACATACCAGCGACCTCTCGTCTACGGCTCAGCGCCTACGCGCCACATCATCATCGCGCGCGAGCTCTGGCGCAAGCGCGCTCTCTCTCTCTGGCTGCGCATCGCTCGCGCGTCTCTCCCTTCTTGGC
>CAJXPN010001037.1 GCA_913058025.1 uncultured Myxococcales bacterium
ACGAGATTTCTGCCTGTCTCGTGGGCTCGGAGATGTGTATAAGAGACAGGTGCCCCAGGAGCACGTCGAAGGTCGCCGGCCTGAACGCGCAGTCCTGGAACGAGAGCGACCGGACGCCATCGAACGTGCCGACCTCACACGCGCGCGCGACCTGAGCCTTGAGCACGCTCATCCCCTCGAAGCCCAGGTGCTCCAGCACCACGAACCGCGACCTCAGCTCCCCCGCGATCCACTGCGCGTCCTCGCGTCGGCCAAGGTCGAAGCCCTTCAGCGTGAGCCCCTTGAGCAACGAGGCCCACGGCGTCGCCGCCGCCTCGATCGCAGCCTCACGCCCCCACACGGTGGTCGCGCAGGCCCCCGGCGGCCAGTCACGCAGTGACCCCACGACGTACTCCTCCCAGCGGGCCTGATAGAGGCCAGGCTCCACCCGCTCCGCGGCGGAGACGAGCTCCACGAGGCGGCCGAACGCGCCTACGCTGGGCGGCTCGTTCAGCAGAGAGCGCAGCGCCCCGAACGCCTCGGCCTCCGACCACGCCTCACCCATCGAACGCACCGGGCTTCGCGACCACCCTCACAAGGCCCGTGTATGGGTTGTCATTGGTCGTTTCGAAGAGGCCTGTGGCAAGTGCCCTCGCGACGAGCTCGGTCTCGCGCTCGACACGAAACACGCACTGCAGACCCGTGAGCTCGGACAACCTCGGCCAATCGAGCAGCGCCTCCAGCCCAGCCGCGCCATACCCGGGGCTGGTGGAGATGTTCAACGCCTCGAGCTCCGACGACTCCCCCATCGCGAACAGGTCCACCAGGAACGCGTCCCCCAACATCATCCCGTTTAGCGCGAGCGCTCGCGGCCTCGACCGGAGCGCGATCGCGAGCACATGCCTGGCCTCCTCATCAGCGAACTCGTTCCCACTCAGGTCCCAGCCTCGTATGTCCTCGATGTAGGGCGAGCTCGCCAACCTCGCGAGCTTCGTGATCCCGTTGCCAAAGAGCGAGAGTGACTCCACTCGAGTGAGCTCCTCGCAGCACGCGAGCGCCACGACCCCTCGATCCTTTAGCTCCTGATTCGCGAGGTCGAGCGACACGACGCCGCCGACCTCACGCGCCAACAACCCGATCCGTCCTGCGTCCACGAAGCCCTTCAGCCCGGTCCCCTTGATGCCGCTGTTCTCGAACGAGATCCGCTCCAGCGTCGGCGCCCAGTCCGCACCGGCCAGCGCGACCGCGGACTTCGCCGAGATCGTCAGCCAGTCGAGCCGGAGCTCGCGCAGCGACTCGAACCTCGGCGCGGCCTCGGCCAGGTGGCCGAACCCCTCGTTCTTCAAGCTCCCGTTTCCGCTCAGGCTCAACACCTCGAGCCCGGGCACGAGCGACGACAGGCACAACCTCTCGAGCTGATGCGGGCCAAGGCGACACGACTCGAGCTCCAGCCTGCGCAGCGTCCCCAGCCTCTCCAGGTGGCCCATGAACGTCTCGAAGGTCGTCGGGCGCAGGTCGCCATCCGAGATCGACAGTGAGCTCAACCCGTCGAACACGCCCGCCTCGCACGCGCGCTCGAGCTCCTTCTTACGCACGAACAGGTACGCGAACCCGAGGTGCTCGAGCAGCGGGAAGATCTCGCGCAGGTCGCGCGCGAGCCAACCCGACATCTCCTCGCTCGTCAGGTCGAACGCGCGCAACGTGACGCCTCGAACGAGCTCGCTCCACGCCCCCTCGGACGCCTCCCAACAGCTCCGCAACTCGTCGCGCCACCGGTAACTGTCGAGGTCGTCGTCGTCGGACTCGCGGGGTAAGCCCACCACGCGCATCGACGCCGGCCACCGCTCGAGCTGCGACGCCACGTACTCCCGCCAACGCGACGCGTGGAGGCCTGGAGCCGCCTCCTCGGCCTCGTCGATCACGTCGCAGACCCTCGAGAACGCTCCCTCGCTCGGTCTCCCGCTCACCAACGAGCGGAGCTCTCCGAACGCGCTCGCCTCCGACCACGCAGCCGTCATGCGTACGCCCACCTGTCGTAGTCTCCGATCTCGTCCTCGAGCTCGTCCTCGTCCCCCCACTGCACAACGTGGGCGCCGTCACGGGGCTCGGGATCGGCGTACTCCACGAGGTCGAGGTGCGCGTTCGCCTCGACCTCGTCGTAGAGCTCCGCGTCCCCCTCGAACTCGAAGCGCACGCCCGGCAGCTCGACCTCGCCCAGGCGCCCCCACTTCAACAAGGCTCGCAGCGCCTTCTCGTCGAAGGCGTCCGGGATGTAGCCGAAGTCGATGAGCTGGAGCGGCCTCGCCTGCTCGCTCTCGAGCAGCGCGATCAGCCCTCGCGAGTCGACCCCGCTGTCGAGCAACGCCAGCGCCGTCATCCCGTCGTGGTTGAACAGCCACTCGAGCCGCCCGGCCTCCTCGAACGCCACGAGGCCCGCCGTACGGATCGGGTTGAACGCCATGTTGAGCCTGGCCATCGGGCCGGCCCACTCCGCCTGCGCCAACGCCTTGGCGCCCGCGCCCGCGATCCCACACCGGTAGAGACCTGTCTCTTATACACA
>CAJXPN010001038.1 GCA_913058025.1 uncultured Myxococcales bacterium
TTTTTTCAAGCAGAAGACGGCATACGAGATTTCTGCCTGTCTCGTGGGCTCGGGGCAACCTGCCCGCTCTCGTGGGTCGCGTCAAGGAGTCGGGTCAGCGCGAGCGCGTCGCGCGACGCGGCGGGATGATCGCCTCGTGGACGTCGATCCTCATGTCGAGGATGCGCGGGTTCTCTCGGGTCGGGTGGACTCGGTTCGTCAGGAGCGCGGCGACCACGCCGCGCCCTCGATCGATCCACAGCGACGTCCCCGTGAAGCCGAGGTGCCCCACGGTGCACCCCCGATCGAACCCTCTCCCCACGCTCGTGCGCGCGCCGCTCGGTGTGTCCCAGCCGCCCAGGTGGTGGCCGTCCGCGCCGCGCGTCTCCTCCGACCAGCATCGCTGGAGCACGTCGCGCGGCACGATCCCCTCGCGCGTGCCCTGGTCGATCTCGAGCATGTGCTGGCCGAACGCGGCGACCTCGCGCGCGGTCGCGAAGACGCCCGCGTGCCCGGACACCCCGCCCATGACGTAGGTGTTCTCGTCGTGGACCCACCCCTCGACGATGCCTCGCCTCGAGCAGAGCTCTGTGGCGACGGCGCCCTCGATGCGGTGCTGGCGCTTGATCCTCGAGGAGTAGCGCGCCCGATCGAGCCCGAGGGGCTCGAAGATCAGCGCCTTCGCGACCTCGTCGAGGCCGTCTCCCACGTCCGCGAACAGCTCCTCGAGCGCCCACGCGAGCGTGATGTAGCCGAGGTCCGAGTACGCGTAGCGCGAGCCCGGCGCGGCCTGGCGCGGCGCGGAGATCGCGCGCACGCGGATCAGATCGCGCTGCGCGCGCAGCTCCTCCCATGTCGGCGCGCCCGGGTCGGCGTCGGTCGGGTCGAACGGGAGCTCCTCGTAGTACTTGTGCCAGGCGGGCAGCCCCGAGGTGTGGTTGAGCAGGTGGAGCAGCGTCGCCTCCTGCGGGCCGCCGACCTCGGCCCACGCAGGGAGGACCTCATGGATGGGCGTGTCCAGCCGCGCTCGCCCGTCCCCGACAGCGCGCATGAGCAGCGTCGCCGCGGAGACGATCTTGGTGACGCTCGCGAGGTCGTAGATCGCGTCGTGGCCGAGCGGCTGGGGTGACGGCGTGAGCGTGCGCCACCCGACGGCGCGGTCGAAGACGACCTCTCCGCCCTCGATCACAACGCAGTGGGCCGCGCTCGCGGCCCGATCCTGGCCGATCCGCTCGGACTCGTCGCTCGTATGCCTCTCCATCGCCGCGCGCAGCGCGTCTGCCCTCGACATCTCGACCTCGCTCGAAGTTCATTGGTGGACTCGGAGCCCGTTGGTACCACAATGGTTCGGTCTTTGGAGTCTCTCACATGCCCCTCGCGAGGTCCGTTCATGCACACTGGTCAACGTTACACGTTCAAGACCACGCTCAACTGGTCTCGGCGCAACGTCCTCGGGCCCATGTTGTGGGCATCCGTGGTGACGTCGCTCCACGAGGTCGCGGGCCTGAAGTGGCTGGCGCTGCCGTGGCTGCCGATCTCACTGGTGGGCGTGGCCGTGGCGTTCTACCTGGGCTTCAAGAACAACGCGTCGTACGACCGGGTCTGGGAGGCGCGAAAGATATGGGGCGCGATCGTGAACGCGTCGCGCTCGTGGGCGTGGTCGGCGCGCGACCTCGTCTCGGGGCACTGGGCCGACGAGCCGATCCCCGAGGCCGAGCTCCAGGAGGCGCGCGTCCTGCTCGTGCGAAGGCACGTCGCCTGGATGGACGCGCTGCGCCATCAGCTCAGGCGCATCAAGTCGTGGGAGCACTCCGGAGGCAACTTCGATCGCTTCCGCAAGGGCGCGAGCGCGCCGGAGTACTCCGAGGACCTCGAGGAGGTCCTCACGGCGTCCGTCGGCGCCGACGAGGCGCGCGATGTGCTCTCGAAGATCAACCCCGCCGCGCACTTGCTCGCGAACCAGTCGCGCGACCTCAACGCGCTCTTCGAGCGCGGCGCCATCGACAGCTTTCGCCACATGGAGCTCCAGAAGATGCTGACCGAGCTCGTCGCCCAGCAGGGCAAGGCCGAGCGCATCAAGAACTTCCCGTTCCCTCGCCAGTACACCACCGTCAACACGTACTTCGCGTGGCTGCTCGTGGCGCTGCTTCCGCTGGGCATGTGCCACGAGTTCGCCAAGCTCGGCGGCCAGCTCGTCTGGCTCTCGATCCCGTTCACCGCGATCGTGGGGTGGGTCTTCCTGACCGCGGATCAGATCGGTGAGTGGAGCGAGAACCCCTTCGAGGGGCTGACCAACGACGTGCCGATCTCGTCGATGGCGCGCGGCATCGAGCGCGACATCCTCGAGATCGTGGGCGTCGAGGAGCTGCCCGCGCCTCGCGAGTCCATCGGCCCCTTCATCATGTGATCGCGTTCGAGCAGGCGCCCTCGTCGAACCTGACGAGCCCGGGCGCGACGGTGGTGGGCGCCCCGATGGGCACCGGGACGTTCCTGTCCGCGTGCCCCATCGGGAACCTGTCTCTTATACACATCTGACGCTGCCGACGATCTACTCTGT
>CAJXPN010001039.1 GCA_913058025.1 uncultured Myxococcales bacterium
CGAGATTTCTGCCTGTCTCGTGGGCTCGGAGATGTGTATAAGAGACAGTTGATGCACAGGAACGTGAACGTGGAGGCGTCGCACGTCTCGGAGTTGACGAAGATGTGGTCACCGACCTGTCCCATCGCCATGTCGAGCCTGCCGTAGGCGCCGCTCGAGCCGTTCGAGGCGTCCGTCCAGTCGGAGCAGCCCGCGCCCAACGCGGACCCACCCGACGCGGTCGACCCCGTCCAGACACTTACCGACGTCGTGTACGGGAACTCGTCCTGATCGTAGGCGATCGAGTCGACGGGGTTGCCGTTGTCGGAGAAGAAGTCGGAGCCGGGCATGACGAGGCTGTGCGCCGCGGCGTTGTTGCGGATGCCGCCGCGGATGAAGATCCTCTCGCTGGCGGGGACCGTGGAGGTCGAGAACACCGCGCGCCAGACGCCTCCCATGTTCGAGCCGAGCGCGGCGCTCTGGCACACGTCGTCGGCCCAGATCTCGGTCGCGGCGCCGAAGTCGGCACTCTGCGAGCCCTGGGCCGCGAAGACGATGTGGTCACACTCGCCGAAGGAGCAGTCGCTGTCGGAGCAGTCGATGTGGCCGTCGGCGTCGTCGTCGACGCCGTTGTCGCACTGCTCCTGGAGCGTCATCACCGGCGCGCAATCCGGGTCGGTCATGTCGTCGTAGCCGTCGAGGTCATTGTCGCCAGGCTTCGTGCAGTCCTCGCGCTCCTGGCCGCTGATGCACAGGATCGGCAGGATCTGATCGCAGCCCCGCGTCCCGTTCGAGAGGTGAGGTCCGATCGTGGTGGTGCCAGCCGCCTGATCTTGACCGATCCGACCAGACTCCGAGTTGGCGACCGTCGACCACCCGTTGCAGTCCGTGCTCGTCGTCCCCGAGACGGTAGAGCCCGTCCAGTAGTCGATCGGGGTGAAGCGTGAGCCGAGCTGGTCGTAGGTGAACGACTCGGTCAGGATGTCGCCGCTGGCGTTGAAGAACTCGGTCGAGGTGAACACCTTCGTCCTCAGCGAGCCCGCGTCGATGCTGTTGTTGAAGATGTCGCCATCGAGCGTGATGCGGTCCCTGGCGTCGATACCGTCGCCCGAGAGGATCGCCTTGAAGGTCCCCTTCAGGCCGACAGCGTCGGCCTCGCTCTGGCAATACAGGTCGGCGTCTCCAAGGCGCGCGTCGCCGCCGGTGTTGAGCGAGCCGTCGACCGGGTTCGCGGTCAGGAAGACGAAGTGGCCGCATGTCGGGACGCCCGCGCAATCAGGGTCGTCGCAGTCGACGAAGCCGTCTCCGTCGTCGTCGTCCCCGTTCGCACAGATCTCCATGCCGCCCATACCCGTGCAGTCCATGTCGGCGCCGTCGACGTCGCCGTCGCAGTCGTTGTCCAGGCCGTCTCCGCAGGTGATCTCGGCGGGGGTCTGGTAGCCCGCGGGGAACATGCAGAAGCCGGCAGCGTCCGTCTTGGACTGGCACACACCCTGCGTCTGGCCCAGGAAGTCGCATGGACAGTCCTCGTCGATGACGCCGTCGCAGTCGTTGTCCACGGCGTCGCCGCACGTGAGCGACATCGCGCCCTCCACGCCGACGTAGTCGGTGGGCAGCTCGCAGACGCCGGCTGCGTCACGGACCTGCCCCCGGCAGGTCCCGAACGAGAGGTCCATGTAGTCGCAAGGGCAGCCCTCGTCGATGACTCCGTCGCAGTCGTTGTCCAGCCCGTCCCCGCAGGTGCCGGCGCCGCCCTCGTCCTGGTCGTAGCGGGTCCCCGGGGCGATGGCGCACTCACCCAGGCCGTTGATCTCGCCTCCCGAGGCGCAGACGCCGATGCTCACGGCGCCGTAGTCGCACGCGCAGCCCTCGTCGACGACCCCGTCGCAGTCGTTGTCCAGCCCGTCGCACAGGCCGACCTCGTCGGCGGCGTAGTCCATTGGCGTGGGGCACACGCCGACGCCCGAGCGGTTGCCCGCGTTGGCGCACACGCCGTCCATGTCGTCGAGGTAGTCGCAGGGGCAGCCCTCATCGACGAACCCATCGCAGTCGTTGTCCTGGTTGTCGCCGCACGATGCCGTGCCCGGCCCCTCCGGGGAGGCGTAGGTCGGGGGCTCCATGCACCCTCCCCCACCATCCGGGATCCCGTCGGCGCACACGCCCTGGGAGTCGCTGCCGAAGTTGCACTTGGCGCAGAAGTTGTCGACGACGCCATCGCAGTCGTTGTCCTTCCTGTCCTCGAGGCCTGCGGCGCACTCCGTGGGGCTCTCCTCGGCGCCGAAGTCCAACGGCTGGTTGCAGGCCCCCTCATTGTCCCGAATCAGGTTGTCGCAGACGCCTTCGTTGAGGTCGAGGTAGTCGCAGGGGCAGCCCTCGTCGACGAACCCGTCGCAGTCGTTGTCCAGCCCGTCGGTGCATGTCGAGGAGCCCCCGGTGAGCTCCTCGTTCTCGCGGTACGACGCGGGGCGCTCACAGAAGCCCGAGTCGATGTTCTTGGTGCCCCCGTCGCAGACCCCCTCGGTGGTCCCGAGGCTGTCTCTTATACACATCTCCGAG
>CAJXPN010001040.1 GCA_913058025.1 uncultured Myxococcales bacterium
TCTACACAGAGTAGATCGTCGGCAGCGTCAGATGTGTATAAGAGACAGAGCGAGGTCGCGTCGGCGTCGTCATCTCCGACGACGAGCGCATGGAGTTCTCCTACGACGACCTCGGCAGGCTCGGCGGCCTCGCCGACCAGGACGGGGACGCGCTCACGTTCGAGTACGACGGCGCCGTCATCACCGCCGTCGCGCACACCGGCGCCGTGAACACGCGGGTCGAGATGACGTACACGGAGATCGGCCAGGTCGCCTCGGTCACGATCGGCGACCAGCCCGCCATCACGCGCGCGTACGACGACGACGGCCTCACGACCCAGCTCGGCGACCTCGCGATCACGAGCCACCCCGAGCTGAGCGCGCCCGCGCGCCTGAGCGCGGGGTCCGCCTCCATCGACCTCGAGTACTCGCCCCAGGGCGAGTGGCGCGAGGCCCGCGCGAGCTACCCAGGCGGCTCCTTCGACTGGTCGATCGACCTGGACGACGCGGGAGGGGTCGAGGCAGCGACGATCGATGGAACGCGGCGCGTCTTCGGCATCGACAGGAGGGGCCAGCTCGTCAGCGTCGACGAGGGCGGCGCCGTCGTCGAGCGCTACGGCTACGACTCCCGCGGCAACAGGACGAGCGTCGAGCGCGGGGGCATTGTCGAGCAGGCGACGTTCGACGCCCGGAACCGGATCCTCACCCAGGGCGCGGTCGGCTACGAGCACGACGAGGCAGGCTACAGGACGGCCCGCGACGCGCCCGAGGGCCGCACCGAGTACGTCTACGACGCGACCGGCGCCACGCGCTCGGTCTCACTGCCCACCGGCCAGACCGTCACCTACGAGACCGGCCCGATCGGTCGCCGCCTGCGCCGCAGCGTCGACGGCCAGGTCACCGGCGGCTACGTCTGGGGCGAGCACACCATCCTGCTCGCCACGACCGACGACACCGGCCAGGTCGACGCCACCTTCGGCTACGCCACCAACCCCTTCGTCCCCGACGTCATGTACGCCTCGGGCCGCACGCTCCTGCTCCTCAAAGATCAGGTCCAGTCCATCCGCGAGGTCGTCGACGCCCGCACCGGCGAGGTCCTCCAGCGCATGGACTACGACACCTTCGGCCGCCTCACGCTGGACACCAACCCCGGCCTCCAGCCCTTCGGCTTCGCCGGCGGCCTCCACGACCCCCTCACCGGCCTCACCCGCTTCGGCGTGCGCGACTACGACCCCGAGACCGGCCGCTTCACCGCCCGCGACCCCATCGGCTTCGCCGGCGGCGACACCAACACCTACCGCTACGCCGGGAACCAGCCGCACCGCGCGTCCGATCCGACGGGGCGTGCGATATGGATGCCGATCATCGCAGCAGCTATTGTCTCTGGTATGGCTTCAGGTGGCATCTACGCGGGACAGTGGTACGGAGCGATTGAAAGCGACAGAAAGTACGGGGCTTGTTCTTCACGCAACTTCAGCGTTGCAGGGTTAGCGTCCTGGGTAGCAGCGGGTGCCGCAGCTGGGTTCTTCAGCGGTTTGGCAGCATACGCAGCAAGCACACTAGTCGTGGCGGGACCATCTCTTGGGTCAGAAGTAGCTTATCTATTGGCACACGGCTCCATCCATGTATTAGGGGGCGCCATTGGGGGAGGTGTATCAGAAGCAGTCAAATCCATTGGCGACTCCAGAGTGGAGCTCACAGGCCGAGGCATCTTCATAAACATGGCCATCGGTGGAGCGATTGGAGGAGTCTTTGGTGGATTTTCCGCATCGTCCACACTCACCAAAGAAACAACGGGTGTTGTGAAGGTAACCTACGAGGCAGCTGACATTGCTGGAGATGCACTGGGCACAGCAGGAGGAGACCTGTGGTCTTCAGCCTATTAAAGTCAAATAAACCCCAAGTACTTACGGTAATACGGTGAAGAACATACGCGCCCTCGCGAGCAGTAATGCGACAACTGATCTCGACACCCGCGCGATCGTTCGAGAGCTCAAGTCATATGAAGAGGGGCAGGACGACGCCGTGATCTCTGCGCTGTCGCGCTTGCTCCAGAACCCTCACACCGACCAAATCAGTGGCCTGAGTGACGGCCTCGTCCACCTGATCAAACTCGGTCGTCCCAACCTCACGGCAGCAGCCTGCGACGCACTCACTGAACTCTGGACCCACGCCCTCGCCCCCCTCTCTGGCGCCGAACGCCAGCGAGCCGCCCGCGCGTCCCGAACCCTCGACGACGCCGAGCCTCACCATCGGATCGTCTGGGCGCTCGCGTCGGACGCGCCAGAGACGTTTCGCGCCCTCGCACCTCGTATCACCCCGGACAAATGGACCGAACACGTCGCCCCGACGCTGCGACGGCTCCCTCAAGACGCGCTCCACTGCGCGCTCGTCGCGCTCCACGAAGAGGCGCCCGAGCCCATACGCACGATCTCACTGGGGCTACTCGACGAAGGCTCGGACCCCGCGATCCTCGAGCCACTCGCGAGCTCCCTGCCCGACTCGTCCTCGGACTACCTCACCGCCCTCGCCCGCGCCCTCGGCCGCGTGAACCG
>CAJXPN010001041.1 GCA_913058025.1 uncultured Myxococcales bacterium
TCTACACAGAGTAGATCGTCGGCAGCGTCAGATGTGTATAAGAGACAGGACCTCACGTCGCTGGCCAGGCTCACCGCGATCCTCGCGCGCTTGCGCCCCGACGTCGTCCACGCCTCCACGCCCAAGGCGGGCCTGCTCGGGATGATCGCCGCGCGCGCGCTCGGCGTCCCCACCAGGATCTACCTGCTCCGTGGCCTGCGGCTCGAGACGACCTCGGGCGTCAAGCGCGCGGTCCTGTGGGGCTGTGAGCGCGTCTCCATGGCGTGCGCCGGCCACGTCGTGTGCGTGAGCGAGAGCCTGCGTGAGCGCGCCTCCGAGCTCGGGCTGCTCGGCCCTGGCCTCGGCCGCGTCCTCGGCAACGGCTCCTCCAACGGCCTCGACGCCGCGCGGTTCGCGCCCTCCAGCGCGACCCGCGCCAGGGCCGCTGCGCTCCGCGCCGAGCTCGCGATCCCCGACGACGCGCTCGTCCTCGGATTCGTCGGTCGCATGACGAGGGACAAGGGGATCGACGAGCTGCTCGCGTCCTTTCAGGCGCTTGCTTTACATAAACCGAATCTCTACCTTCTGCTCGTCGGTGACTTCGAGCTCGGAGACCCCGTGTCGGATGGCGCCCGCGCCATCTGCCACGAGCACCCGCGCATCGCTCATACCGGCTTCGTCAGTGAGCCAGAGCCGTATTACCACGTGATGGATGTGCTCGCGTTCCCGTCATGGCGAGAAGGTCTGCCCAACGTGCCGCTACAGGCGGCGGCGTCAGGCCTCCCCGTCGTGGCGTTCGACGCGACTGGTTCGCGCGACGCGCTCCTGGACGGCCAGACCGGAGCGCTCGTTCCTCTCGGCGACTCGGCCGCGCTCACGCGCCACATCGAGTCGTACCTCGGGGACGAGACGTTGCGGCGTTCACACGGCGAGCGAGGTATGTCCTGGGTCTCCGAAGTCTTCGACCCGGAGCTCGTCTGGGGCGAGATGGCGAAGTTGTATGATTGATTAAAGTGTGACCGTGGCTCGTCGTTCTCGTCCTTGGGTATGTCAACGACCACCGCACGAACCACCCGACGAGGGTGACTCAGGAACCAATGCTCGAGCACTCCATCATCGCCGCGCTCTTCCTCGTCGGATGCGTCGTGACCTACTTCCTGACGCCGTTGAGCATCCGCGGCGCGCACCGCTTCGGCGTGCTCGACGCGCCTGCCAAGCGTAAGGTCCACTCCGCGCCCATACCTCGGATGGGCGGTACCGCGATCTTCGGCGCGCTAGTGTTGATCTCCCTTGCCTGCATACCCTTCGTCCCTCGCCTCTCCGAGGGGTTTCAGGTCAACTCCCCTTTCTACGTCTCCATCGCGCTCGGCGC
This sequence comes from uncultured Myxococcales bacterium, assembly GCA_913058025.1. Lineage (GTDB taxonomy): Bacteria > Myxococcota_A > Bradymonadia > Bradymonadales > Bradymonadaceae > CAJXPN01. Next base: position 1,352 of record CAJXPN010001041.1, read on the forward strand.
GACGATGGTCTTCGCCGTCGGCCTGCTCGACGACGTGCGCAACGCTGGCATCGTAACTCGCCTCGGCGTCCAGGCGCTCGCTGCGAGCCTCGTCTATTGGTTCGGCGGCATCGCGATCTCCAAGGTCGGTATCCCCTTCATAGGCCTCGTCGAGTTCGAGTGGTGGATCTCCTTCCCACTCACCGTCGCCTGGATCGTCGGCGTCACCAACGCGCTCAACATCATCGACGGCCTCGACGGCCTCGCCTCCGGCGTGGCCTTCATCGCGTGCGTCGCGGTGTTCACCATCGCTACGATGAACGGCCAGTTCTTCGCGATGGCATCGCTCGCCCTGCTCGCCGGGTGCCTCCTCGGGTTCCTCCGCTACAACTCGCACCCTGCGCAGATCTTCCTCGGTGACAGCGGTTCGCTACTGCTCGGGTTCTTGCTCGCGTGCATCTCGGCGGGCTGCTCGCTAAAGCGCTCCACGAGCTTCGCGCTCATCATCCCCATGCAGATCCTCGCGCTCCCCGTCTTCGACACGCTCTACTCGATGCTCCGTCGAGTCGTCCGTGAGGTCCTCGTCGAGAAGAACACGAGCCCGCGCGCCATCACCTCGATGTTCAAGGCCGACCGCGGGCACATCCACCACTCGCTCCTGGACCTCGGCTTCTCACACAGCAAGGTCGTCTGGCTCCTGTACGGCCTCAGCTTCACACTCGGCTCCTTCGGGATGCTCTCGGCGCTCTTCCTCGAAGATCACGTCTCGGCCCTCTTCCTGGTCCTCGGTGGATTGAGCTTCGTGCTCGTGCGTAACTACGGCGCCCTCAAAGGTTGGATCGCGACGCGTCGCCGCGCCGACGTCCAGAACTGATCCTTTCACGAGGTGCCCATGCGAGCCGAAACGATCCTGTACGTCAGCGCGACCGGTGTGCTCCAACCGCTCGGGTACTCTCAGGTCGTGCGCGTCCTCAAGGGGTTGAGCGCGCGTGGCTGGTGCTATGAGCTCGTGTCGCTCGAGCGCGCGGACGACCTCGAGCGCCTTGGCGCCGTCGACGCCATGCGTCAGGAGCTCGCCGAATGCGGCATCTCATGGTCGCCGCTGCCCTACGCAGACGCCGCCCGCAACGTCGCCCGGCTCACCTTCGAGGTCACTCGGCGCGCGCCGGGGTGTTCCCTCGTTCACGCGCGCAGCTACCAGCC
>CAJXPN010001042.1 GCA_913058025.1 uncultured Myxococcales bacterium
GAGATTTCTGCCTGTCTCGTGGGCTCGGAGATGTGTATAAGAGACAGCTCCGGCTGTCCCTGCGGTCGAGGCCCCGAGATCACGCCGAGCCGAACACGCCGCGCGCTCGGCCCGGAGGCGCCCACTCATCGTCCCGGCGGCCCGCGCGGGTCCTCCCACGGGCGTCAGCGAGGACGCGCTCCTGGCGTACGCGTCTCTGGGCGCAGACTGGGAGGCCCAGGACGCGCTGGCGAGGTCGCTCGGCTGGGGGCCGGGTCGACTGGCCGCGGCGCTCACCGAGCTCGAGCTGGCGGGGGCGGCGAGGAAGGCGCCGGGCGCGTCGAGGTGGCGCGCGGCGTGAGTGCTGGTGTACATATCGGCGCATGGAACCACGCCTAGTTCGGCGCGACGACCCTCGTTCAGGAGCGAGAAGATGAGAGAGGAACTGTTGATGGCGCCAGGCCCCACTCAGGTGCCCGAGCGCGCGAGGTTGGCGATGGCGCAGACGCTCTGCCACCACCGAACCAATCAGTTCTCGGAGGTGATCCGGTCGTGTCGCGCCGGGCTGTCCGAGGTGTTCTCGTCGGAGGAGGCGCCACTGCTGCTCACGTGCAGCGGGACGGGCGCGTTCGAGGCGGCGATGGTGAACTTCACGAGGCGCGGCGAGCGCGTCGCCTGCGTGGGCGGCGGCAAGTTCGGGGAGCGATGGGGTGAGGTCGGACGGGCGTATGGGCTCGACGTCGTGGACGTCGCGCTCGAGTGGGGAGATGCGCTCGACCCGGATCGCCTCGACGCGCTGCTCCGAGACGACCCGGGGTGCCGCGTGATCACGATCTCTGCGTCCGAGACCTCGACGGGGGTGTTTCACCCGATGGAGAGGATCGCCGAGGTCTCACGCAGTCACGGTGCGCTGCTCATGGTCGACGGTATCACCGCGGTCGGCGTGCACACGCTCCCGATGAAGGAGTGGGGCATCGACGTCATGGTGTGTGGGTCGCAGAAGTCGTTCTCGCTGCCGCCGGGCATGGGCTTCGTGGCCGCGAGCGAGCGCGCGTGGGAGCGCGCCGACCGCTCCGACCACCCTCGCTACTACTTCGACCTGCGGCGAGAGCGTAAGAAGCAGGCCGCGAACCAGACAGCCTTCACCCCGGCGATCACGATCGCGCTCGGGCTGGAGGTCGTGCTCGAGATGATGAAGGAGGAGGGTCTTGGTGAGGTCGTGGCGCGCCACGGGCGCCACGGCGACGCGACGCGCGCCGCAGCGGAGGCGCTGGGCCTCGAGCTCCTCGCGAAGAGCCCGTCGAACGCGACCACGGCGATGCTCGTGCCCGAGGGTGTGAGCGCGCCGCAGGTGTGCAAGCTGCTCCACAGCGTCTACGGCGTGCGCATCGCGGGCGGGCAGGAGCACCTCAAGCCTCGCCTTCTGCGCTTCGGTCACCTCGGGTTCATCTCCGAGCGAGACGTGCTCGCCGGGCTCGCCGCGCTCGAGCGCGCGCTCATCGCGGCCGGCCACGAGGCCCAGCGAGGCGCAGGCGTTGCGGCTGCGCAGCGGCTCTATGACGCATCGCGTTAGAGCTTGCCGGAGGTGAGATCGGTCGTTAGGTTGTGGCCCGCAACAGGGGCTCTCGGAGGTGACGATGTCGCGTGATCGTGAAGACGAAGAGGTCGAGGGTGAGGAGGTCGACATCGACCTGGACCCGGACGAGGTGCGAGCGCGTTGGCGCGAGCTCATCGAGGACCCGGAGATTGCGGCCAAGCTCTTCAAGTCGATCGACGGCTTCGTCCCGGACGTGCTCAAGAAGAAGACGTTGATGAGCCTGTTGGCCGGGGGAGAGGAGAAGCTGCGTGAGCGGCTGCTCGAGAAGAACATCCCGAAGGAACTCGTGGGGGTGATGTTTTCGCAGGCCGACACGATGCGCCGAGAGACGCTGCGCATCGTCTCCCGAGAGATCCGGATCTTCCTCGAGGACATGGACTTCGGCGGTGAGATCACCAAGATCCTGACCTCGGTCTCCTTCGAGGTGAAGACCGAGGTGCGCTTCATCCCGAACGACCAGGCCGTGAAGCCTCAGATCAAGAACAAGATCAAGATGAAGATGGTCGATGACACGACCGAGGGCGATCAGGCTGACCTCGCCGAGGAGTCGGAGGCCGACGAGGAGCCCAAGGAGCCCAGGTCACGCAAGCTGCGCTGGGGCCTCCTTAAGCGCTCCGAGCGCGCTCGCGACCGCGAGGACGCACCCGATGAGGATGAGGACGACGAGCGCTGAGCGCGCTCACCTCGAGAACGTGATCGACGTGATGATGGGGGGCCGCTCTGGGCGATGGTTCGGGTCGGCGGGAGAGGCCGCGATCGACTCTACGACCTCGAGCGGTGTGCAGGCGCCGAAGACGGAGTGCTTGCCGTCGAGGTGAGGCGCCACGCGCAGCGTGATGAAGAACTGCGATCCGGCTGTGTTCGGGCCTGCGTTGGCCATCGAGAGGACGCCGGGGGTGTCGTGGAGGCTGTCTCTTATACACATCTCCGAGCCCACGAGACAGGCAGAAATCTCG
>CAJXPN010001043.1 GCA_913058025.1 uncultured Myxococcales bacterium
CGAGATTTCTGCCTGTCTCGTGGGCTCGGAGATGTGTATAAGAGACAGTCTCTGGCCTCGTCTACCGAGTTCGCGTCGTAGTGTCGGCGCTTGAACGTCACGTAGCCAAGGTACGCCAGGGCGATGCCCCTGCTCGGGTTGTACTTGACCGAGCGTGACAGGAGCACCCTCGCCTCGTTGACGTCCCCGAGCTGGAGGTAGGTGATGCCGTCCCTCAGGTAGAGCTCACTCATGGCGAGGAGGTCGTCTGCGTCCTCGAACAGGAGCTCGTCGTGGCCATCACCGGGCGACTTCGCCCTCCCCTTCGCCTTGATGATGTTGCGCGCGTCGACGACGGCGCGTCCCAGCGAGCGGCGGATCTCGAGCGCCTTGCGCGTGAGGTCGATGTCCCCGAGCCGCTGGAAGTTCTCGGCCCTGTAGAAGCGCTCGTAGCGCTCGTAACGCTCCTCGAGCTGTTCGATCTTCTCGTTGGTCGATGCGTTCAGCACCTCGAAGGGGTTCGAGGCCTGTGAGATCCTGTTGTAGTCCTCGTAAACGATCTGTCGGATGCGTTGTATGCGTTCGTTCATGAGGCGACCGAGTGGTACGAGTGGCTGTCGTCTTGCGACGAAGCGAGGTTTCAGGTGGCAGAGTCTAGCAGGTTGCCGGACCCGCACAAGGTTGTTAGGGGTGAGCCCCCGCCGGACGCCACGAGGAGACGAACTCATGAACCTGGACGACATCGAAGCCTACGACTACGAGCTCCCGGACGAGCTGATCGCGGCGCATCCCACAGCGCGCCGCGGCGGCTCCCGCCTGATGGTGCTCCGGACGCGCGAGGAGAGGCTCGAACACGGAGGCTTCGACGCGCTGATGGGAGAGTTGGGTGAGGGGGACTTGCTCGTGTTCAACGACGCGCAGGTCGTCCCAGGCCGCGTGTTCACGAACAAGCGCGGCACGGGCGGAAAGGTCGAGCTCCTGGTGCTGGGCGTCCACGACGTCGACGGGGCACCGGTGAGTTGGACCGAAGAGGTCGAGGAGCTGCGGTTCACGGCGATGTGCAAGGCGAACAAGCCCCCTCGCCCCGGCCAGGTCCTGGAGATAGCGGGGAGTGACGACACGCTCGAAGTGCTCGACTGGGAGGCCGGTCACGCGACGCTCCGTTCGAGCGCGGTCGAGACCACCCCGCTCTCCTGGCTGGAGCGCCACGGAGAGCTGCCGCTCCCTCCTTACATCGTGAAGCGACGCGACGAGCTCGGCGAGGACACGCGCAGCGACGAGGACGCGACGCGCTACCAGACGGTGCTTGCGAGCAAGCCCGGGGCCGTCGCGGCGCCCACCGCGGGGCTCCACTTCGACGAAGAGATGCTCGCGGAGCTCGAGCGACGAGGCGTGAGGCGAGCGACGGTGACGCTGTATGTGGGACCCGGGACGTTCCAGCCCGTGAGGTCGAGCACACTCTCGGGTCACGAGATGCACACGGAACGCTATGAGATCGGGGAGGAGCTCGTGGCGGAGCTCAGGAGGGTCAAAGCGACGGGAGGGCGAGTCGTCGCTGTCGGTACGACGTCGATGCGCGCGCTGGAGGCCGAGGCCAGGAGGGACGACCCGTTCGTCCCCGGAGAGCGCGCCACGGACATCTTCCTGAAGCCAGGGAGCGGCCCGAGGTTGTGCGACTGCCTCCTGACGAACTTCCACCTGCCGCGCTCGACGCTCCTCGCGTTGGTCGCGTCCATGGCAGGTCACGGCTTCATGATGAAGGCGTACGAGGTCGCGGTGGAGAGAGGCTACAGGTTCTACAGTTACGGCGACGCGATGTTCATAGAGGGGCGACGAGGAGAGGTGAAGAGGTGACGAAGGACGCGACGGATTGTGTGCAGTGTGAGGTGTTGAAGTACGAGGAGATCGCGCGCGACGGAGACGCTCGCGCGGGGCTCCTTCATACGACGCATGGGACGATCGAGACGCCCATCTTCATGCCCGTGGGGACGCTCGGAACGGTCAAGGCGATGACGCCCGAGGAGCTCAAGGACGAGATCGGGGCGCAGATCGTCCTCGGGAACACGTACCACCTCTACATCAGGCCGGGGATGGAGGTGATCGAGCTGCACGGAGGGCTACATGGGATGATGGGGTGGTCGGACCCCATCCTCACGGATTCTGGCGGCTACCAGGTCTTCAGCCTCAAGGAGCTGCGCAAGATCACCGAGGAGGGGGTCCAGTTCCAGGACCACCTCAGGGGGTCGAAGCACATGTTCACGCCGGAGAAGGTCGTCGAGATCCAGGAAACGATAGGCTCGGACATCATGATGGCGTTCGACGAGTGCCCTCCTGCGGACGCGACGCCTGCGTACATGAGGGACTCCATGGCGAGGACGACGCGCTGGGCGCGGCGCTGCCTGGAGGCGAGGACGAGGCCCGACTGCGCGATGTTCGGCATCCTCCAGGGAGGCATCGACGAGGCGTGCAGGAGGGAGCACGCCGACCAGATGTTGGGGCTCTGTCTCTTATACACATCTGACGCTGCCGACGATCTACTCTGTGTAGATC
>CAJXPN010001044.1 GCA_913058025.1 uncultured Myxococcales bacterium
GGCAGCGTCAGATGTGTATAAGAGACAGCCGCGTGGCCCCGCCGAAGGTCTCGAACAAGCCCTCCTACAAGGACTCGCTCGAGCTCGATCAGATAGAGGCCGACATCGCCGCCACCGAGCGGCGCATGGTCGAGGTCGACCTCGCGCTCGCCGATCCCGAGCTCTACGCCGAGCGGACCGACGAGATCGAGCCTCTCAACCGCGAGCGGCTCGACCTGGAGCGCGCGCTCGAGGACCTCTACGAGCGTTGGACCGAGCTCGAGGAGCGGATCGGTGGCTGACCCGCCCGCTGGCGGGTTCGGAGAGCTCCGCGAGGCGCTCCACGGCGAGCGCACGCGGGGAGGGTTCGCGCGCGTGGTCGAGGCTCTGCGCGAGGGCTTCGGGGCGGACGCCGAGGAGGCTCGCCGCGTCCTGATGCCCTACGCGCAGGCAGCGCTCGAGGCGTGGCCTGACGAGGCGCGCTCGCTGGAGGTCGACAGCTCGGGGTTCGGAGGCGAGAGCGTCAGGGAGTGGCTCGAGGTGTCGAGAGGTCTGAGGGTGGTGACCCCGAAGCGCGGGTCACATGATCGCGCGAGGGACGCGGCGTGGGCGGCGGAGGCGGTCGCGTGGATCGCGAGCGCGCCGGAGCTCTCCGGCCTGCGCCGGCTCGATCTGTCGCGCCAGAGGCTCACGCCAGCCGGCGCGAAGGTGCTCGCGAAGGCCCAGAACCTCGGCTCGCTCCAGGATCTGGACGTGAGCGCGACGAGGGCGCAGTCGTTGGGGCTCCAGGCGCTGACGCGCGCGCCGTTCGCGCGCGGGCTCGAGCGCCTCGTCGCGCGCTCCAGCCGCGTCAACGTGGCGGGCTTCCAGTCCGTCGCGGAGTCGACGCGCGCCCTCGTCGACCTCGACCTGTCGTACAACCCCGCGCGAGGTGGCCTCAGGCTCCTCGCGCGCTCGGAGCACCTGGACGCGTTGGTGCGCCTGGACGTGTCCTCCACGCAGGCGAACGACGAGGACCTCTACGCGCTCGGTGCCTCCACTGGGCTGGGGGCGCTCCGATGCCTCGACCTCTCGGGGAACCGCCTGTTCGGCCCCACAGCCTCCGACGCCTTCGCGTGCGCGCCGTGGCTCTCCCGGCTCGAAGAGTTGCGGTTCCAGCGCTCCGGGCACGGCGCTCGCGACCGCTCTGCCTGGTTCGAGGCGGCCGCGGACATGAAGGGCCTGCGCGCGCTCGCGCTGGAGGGTGTCGGCGCCTCGACGGCGTCGATCGAGGCGTTCGCTGGCGCGCCATTGGACGCGTTGAGGCGACTCGAGCTGGGGCTCTCCGACGTGACCGTCGAGCAGTCGCGAGCGCTGTGTGGCGCCGCGTGGATCTCGAACCTCGAGCGCCTCTCATTCACCGGCGTCCCGCTCGACGAGGTGTCCACCCACGCGCTCGCTGAGCGCGTGCGCTCGAGCCGCCTGGGGCGGCTGACGCTATGGGACGCCGAGGTCGATGACGCGCAGGGCGTCGCCTTGCTCCGGGCGTGCGCTCAGGCGGGGGTGCGTGAGGTGGCGCTCGGGAGCGCGAGGCTTGGGGACGCGTTCGCGCGCGGGGTCGCCGCGCTGGATCTGAAGGGCCTGAGGGTGTTGAACCTCAGAGCCAGCGCCTTCGGCGTCGAGGCCATCCGCGAGCTCGCTGGCGCGACGTCGCTCTCGGGGCTCGAGGAGCTCCGGCTGAGCGCCGACCTGAGCGACGAGGCGCGCCGCGTGATCGCCGCGTCGAAGACGCTCTCTCCGGTCGTGCGTCGCAGGCACGGTAGGTGAAGGCACCCTCTACATGGGAGAGGAGCTGTGGAGCCCTACCTGGATACGTTTGTTATGTGACGTATGTATATTGAGGTCGTGAAGATCGAGGACGGCGCCGCGGCGAGTGTGTAGCCACAGCGATACGGGCCCAGAGGCGGTTTATGGTCGCCACCACGCAACTTAACGCCTCATCCAAGTATTTGATATTGATGGGCTATTGGTGTCCAAGTCGATTATCCCATTCCTGACGATCACTGTTCCACTAGGTGGGAGGGTGGGCGTGCTCAAAATGTTACGTGTCAACACGACGACTGTTTCAAAGACGCCAGCAAGAGAGCTCGACCATGTCGACCCAGATTCAGAACGAGAACAGCACCGATTGCCCCCAGCAGGACACGACGGTCGAGGCACGCATCGAGGCCTGGACGGCAGTCGGCGTGGGTCTGGGCATCCTGCTCGGCGCCCCCCTCGGTGGCGTGGCGCTCGGGGTCGTGCTCGGCGCGGCGGTCGGCTTCTTCGCAGGGAACGTGGCCGCGATCAACGCTTCGGAGAGCCTGAACATGTGCCATGGCTGATCACTCGTCCTCCCACACGGGGATCTTGAACGTGAACCCGATCTGGACGACGTGCTCCGCGCCGACGTCCTCGGGCCAGTAGACGTACCGACCGAAGACCGTGACGAGGCCAGCGGTGAGGTTGCTGTCTCTTATACACATCTCCGAGCCCACGAGACAGGCAGAAATCTCGTA
>CAJXPN010001045.1 GCA_913058025.1 uncultured Myxococcales bacterium
CCCCCAACGCCTCCTCCAGGATCGCCACGCGCCGCGAGACCGTCGCCTGCGTGACGTTGAGCACGCGCGCCGCCTCCGTCATCGTCTCCGACCTCACGAGCGTGACGAAGACCTCGATGTCGTCCCATCTGTACACGCGCAGGCTCCTCTCCGGGTCACTCCACGCAACCACCCTACCCCACCGCTCGCGGCCAGACATCCGACAGGACACGGCCGCGCGTGGAGTCGCACCGCCGATGGCGCCGACTGCCCGAAGAGAGACAGGCCCTCGACGCCTGTGATAGCATCGCTCGTTCTCCTGTTCTGGTTGTGACGCGCGATGCGCCCACCTGACGGGGCACGACGACTCGTTCGAGGTGTCGATGGCGAAGGACAAACCCGCACCGCGCACACGCGGCACCGCGCAGCTGAGCTTTAGCTCGGCCCGCCAGGCGCTCCGTCGCGCGCGTCATCAGAGCGTCCCCGTTCAGCTCGCGCTGTTCGCGCTCTTCATGACTGCACTGCTCAGCATCATCACCGCCGGCTTCGACGTCCGGGACGACGCGCTCGGCGCCGACGCCATCGGCGCTCAGGCTCGACGTGACGTACGCGCCACGCGCGAGTTCGACTTCACCGACCGCAACGCCGACGTCTCACAGGCCCGGCGCGACGAGGTCTCCGAGCGCGTCCCCCCCGTCTACGACTGGGACGAGAGCCTCTCCGAGCGACTGCGCGAGTCGATCCGCAAGGCCTTCGCCGCCACGCGCGGCGCGCTCGCCGAGCGGCTCCGCGGCGAGGTCGTCTCCCCCTTCGCGCTCCCGACCGACGGCGGAGGGTCCGACCGGATCGGCCCGAACGCGCCGCTCAACGACGCCCAGATCATCGAGCGCGCCACCCCCGCCGAGCGCGAGGCCTTCGGCCGCACCCTCTACTCGAGCCACTTCCTCAGCCACTTCCCGGGCAAGCTCTCCCCCAACGACTACGACGCACTCGCGCGCGACGGCTTCACAGCCAACTCCGAGTCGGCGCTCACCGAGATCGTCCTCCAGACCATGGAGCGCATGATCGTCCCCGAGATGCGCGCGCTCGACCCTCAGCGCACCACCGGCATCTACCTGCGCCGCATGCGCGACGGCGAGGTGCTCATCGAGTACCGCCTCGCCAACCTCTCCGACAGCCTCGTCGACCTCGACGCCACGCCCATGCTCGCCCGCGCGTCGGCCCGCGCGCTGGGCGCCAAGGGCGAGCTCGGCGAGGCGCTCACCGCTGGCGCCGCGTCCGCCATCGCCGCGAACACCACGCTCAACGTCGACGAGACCCACCTCAAACGCGAAGCCGCCGCGCGCTCCGTGTCCGAAGAGGTCACCACGGAGACCTTCTACGTCGGGCAGCCAATCGTGCGCTCCGGTGAGATCGTCAGCGACCGCCACGTCCGCATCTACGGCGCCATGAAGTCCGCCGGCCCCGGCTTCAGCGAGACCCAGCAGATGCTCGGACTCGTGCTGCTCATCACGCTCTCACTCGTCGTCATCTTCCGCTTCGCCCGCGACAACCTCAACGGCTTCGACCTCGAACCCCGCGACGTCGACTTCCTCGCCGTGACCCTGCTCGTCTCCGCCCTGCTCATCCGCGTGAGCTGGGCGCTCGCGAGCGTGGGCGCCGAGCAGCTCGGGCTCCCCGTGGACGTCGGCATGGGGCTCGTGCCCATCGCGGCGTCCGCCATGCTCGTGCGGCTCATGTTGCGCGCCGAACACGCCATCACGTTCTCGCTCGTCCTCTCCGTGATCGCCGGGCTCGTCTGGCACGAGTCACTCGCCTTCTCCGCGCTCACGCTCATGAGCTGCCTCGTCGGCGCGACCATGGTCGGGCGCGTCAAGCACCGCATGGCGCTGATGCAAGCCGGGCTCGCCTCCGGGCTCGTGACCGCCGCAGTCGTCGCCGCCTGGCTTCTGCTCCGTGGCGACCTGCTCGAGTGGATCTCGCTCCTCAACGTCGCGCTCTCCATCGGCGGCGGGCTCCTCGCGGGGTTCTTCGTACTCGGCACCCTCCCCCTCTTCGAGTACGTCTTCAAGTACACCACCGACATCAAGCTCCTCGAACTCGCAGACCTCGACCACCCGCTCCTGCGCGAGCTCATCGTCAAGGCACCCGGCTCCTACCACCACTCCATGATGGTCGGCTCGCTGTGCGAGGCAGCCGCCGAATCCATCGGCTGCAACGCCCTGCTCGCGCGCGTCGGCTCGTACTACCACGACATCGGAAAGACCAAGAACCCTGGCTACTTCGCCGAGAACCAACGCTTCGGCGTAAACCCTCACGACAAGCTCAAGCCCAGCATGAGCGCCAAGATCATCCGCAGCCACGTCACCGACGGGGTCAAGATGGCTCAGGCAGCCGGGCTCCCACGTGAGCTCGTCGACTTCGTCGCGCAGCACCACGGGACCAAGCTCATCGGCTACTTCTATGGGAAGGCGCTCGAGCAAACCGCTGTCTCTTATACACATCTCCGAGCCCACGAGACAGGCAGAAATCTCGTA
>CAJXPN010001046.1 GCA_913058025.1 uncultured Myxococcales bacterium
GGGACCGTGCTGCAACCCCACCCCCAGCCCTCTCGAACGCTCCCAACAGAACACGCGAGGACACACCTCGACGTAAGAGACACGCGTGCAACCTGACGAGACCCGCGTGCTAACCTCTCCAGGCATGCACACCACACGTCAGGAGCGACCATGCGCCACACCACATACAGCCTCGCCCTCCTCTGCGCCCTCGGCGCCCTCGCTTGCAGCAAGCAGGAGGTCGCCTGCCCGAGCATCTACATCGCCCCCCACGCCTCCATCGAGTTCTCCGAGCCGCTCCGAGAGAATGGGACGTTCACGGTCGATCTGACCGTGGACGGCGAGCCCGAGTCCTGCCCCATGATCATCACGGGCATGGGACCGAGTGAGGAGAGCGTAGACGGAGCGACCATGGCCTCGCCCTCCACGCGCGTCGAGATGACATGCGAGAAGATCGGGATCAGCGGCTACAAGAACGACGGCTCCATCCCTGGGTTCAAGCTCTCGGGCACGCCGAAGGCCGTGTCGATCCGGCTGGTCCAGGATGGCCGCGTGCGCGCCGACCAGTCCTTCGACCTGAACTACGCGCCCGCCTCGCTCATCGGCGAGGGCTGCTCCAAGACCGAGCACGCCTCGGCCACGCTCGCCATCGAGCCGCTGGCGAGCTCGCCCGAGCTCGCGAAGCCCGCCGCCAACGACCCCGCGCCCGACCCGGACGGGGCCGCCCCGAGCGTCAGATGAAGGCCCACGCGTGGTGCAGGATCGCGCGCCGACGTCTAGAGTGACCGCACACGACACCACGCTCCAGGAAGACACATGCGCCACTCCACGTACGGCCTCGCCATCCTCTGCGCCTTCGGCGCGATCGCCTGCAGCAAGCAAGAGGTGGTCGAAGAGCCACCGACGAGCTCCCCCAAGGAGACGGTCGCCCCGAAGGCGACCGAGCCCGAGCCCGAGGAGGCCGCCGTGAAGGACGCCACGTTCGACGCGAGCCGCTCCTACAAGGGGCGCATCTCCGCGCCCAGGAAGTCTTCTCTCGTGATCCGCGACGCCGCGGCCTACGACGCGCTCATCTCGAACATCCCCAAGAGCAAGATCCAGAAGAAGAACCCCGCCGACCCCAGCGACGACCCCATCCTGAAGCGCCCCGCCGTGGACTTCTCCAAGGAGATGATCGTCGTGGCCACCTGCTCCACCTTCTACTGCCCGATCTCGCTGAAGAGCTACAGCGTCGACGGCGACGAGGTCGCCGTCCTCGTCGACTCGCCCGGCGAGGGCCAGGACTCCATGATGATGGGCGCGCGGCCCACCGGGATGAACGGTGAGGACGCCTACGGCAACTACGCAGCCTCCGTGATCCCCAAGTACGACGGCGAGGTCACCTTCGAGGTGATGCCCAAACCATGAAGACCCATCGACACATCGCGCTCGCTGCGGCGATCCTCGCCGCGCTCGGCCTCACGGGCTGTGAGAAGATCGCCAGGAAGCTCGTCGAGCCCACCGAGGCGGAGCGCGTTGACCGCGCGGACAAGAAGCGGCAGATGATCCGCGAGAACACCGTCAACAAGGCGAAGCGCATCGTACGTGACGACGTGGAGGCGGCCGCCGCACTGGCGCTCGGGTCCTCGTTCTGCGACGCGTCGTTGCTCTTCCAGAACCACAGCTACCTGGTCGTCATGACCTCCTGTAAGGAGTCGTTCTCGGACACCCAACAGGCGCTCGAGGAGGCGAGGGTCTGCAACGTGGGCAGCGACGAGAAGCTCTACTGCAAGGTGTCCGGCCTGCTGTCCTCCGAGCGCATCATGGGGCAGCAGCGGATCGTGAAGCGCGCGTGCGCTGGCGGCACCTGGGCCACGAGCTGGAGCACCGATGGCAAGGTGCAGTCCTCGGACCTGACACTGCGTGGGTGCGCGCTCGACGCGGGGGAGCCTCTCTCGGCGCTGCTCGCCGAGCCCGACCTCGCGAGCGTCACGTCCGTGACGCTCGAGGACGTCACGCTCACGACCGCGGCCTGGGAGGCGCTGCTCACCGCGCCCTCCCTCACACGCGACGTCGCCATGCGTGAGGTCGCGCTCACGCGCGCGCCCATCGATGACGCCGCGCAGGCGCTACTCGACGAGCACCTCTGGCGCGCCAAATACCACACGTTCGAGTCCACCGGCGTGCGCGCCTCGATCCTGGGGAGGATCGGCTCGCCCGAGCTCACCACGATCGCGCTCATCCGCGAGGAGGGCGTCGACGACGCATTCATCGGCGCGCTCGCCTCGACGCTCGAGGCGCCCAGGCTCGAGGTCCTCACGATCGTCGGAGGCTCCTACGGCTCCGCAGGGCTCGACGCGCTCGCGCCTCTGCTCGGGCGCGCGCGGCTCATCGGGCTGTCGCTCGCGAAGTCGCGCGCCGACGACGCCGCGCTCGCGCGCGCCCTCGGCGCGCTCCGCCCACGCGATCAGGCCAACCGGCTCCTCATGCTCGACCTCTCTCACACCTGTCTCTTATACACATCTCCGAGCCCACGAGACAGGCAGAAATCT
>CAJXPN010001047.1 GCA_913058025.1 uncultured Myxococcales bacterium
AGCGTCAGATGTGTATAAGAGACAGCCTCCACAGCTACCAGTGGATCTTCAACCTCGGCTCGTTCGCCGCCACACACTCCGCCTACGCCAGCATCTACGCCCGCGTCCCCGGCGGACTCCCCGACACAGACGCCGTCATCGAGCTCCGGCTCGACGGCCTCTCCGGCTACGTCTACGACCTCGCCGCCAACCGCGTCGGCGTGGACGGCCCCGACGCCGGCCGCTCCGTCGCCGAGGCCACCGGCTCGGTCACCCCCGAGTTCCCGCTCTACCTCAACCCGCCCGCCGACGCCGTCTACGCCTCGGTCACCCCGACGACCTCCGGCTTCACCTACCGCGGCGCCGAGAACCCGCCCGTCGCCGCCAGCGGTGACGTCTCCGCGTGCTCCTCGCTCCTCCCCGGCGTCCAGTCGGGTTCGTTCGTCTTCACGACCAACGTCGAGGGCACCTACAACCTCATCTGCGACACCGACGCCGACTCCTCCTACGAGCGTAACGGCGACGACCTCCTGCTCATCGGCGCCACGACCCCCGGCGGCAACGAGGTCCCCTGGGACGGCACGCTCGCGGGTGAAGTCGTCGCCGCCGGGACCTACTCGTGCACCCTCCAGATCAACGTCGGGGAGTTCCACTACGTCGCCCGCGACATCGAGACCAGCTACCAGGGCATGCGCATCTTCGAGTACGACCCGACCAACGGCCGCACCCCGCTCGACATGTTCTGGGACGACTCCGCGCGCCAGGGCGCCGCGGTCTCCATGCCCGACGGCCAGGTCGGCCTCGAGTCCTCTCCCCCCGGCGGCCTGAACTCCGGCGACTACTCCTCGCCAGCCTCCGCCAACGTCAACGCCCGCTCCTGGGGCGAGTTCGCGGGCTCCGGCAAGGGCAACCAGTCGCTCCTCGACACCTACGCCTTCGCGCGCTCCTCCTCCTCCGCGCTCATCTACGTCGGCGTCGCCGACGGCACCGACTCCGACGGCGACGGCCTCACCGACTTCGAGGAGACCTGCGTCATCGGCACCGACCCGAGCGACCCCGACTCCGACGGCGACGGCGTCGACGACGGCGACCAGTACCCCTCCGGCTCCTTCGCGCGCCGCTCCACGGTGCTCTTCGAGGACATGATCGGCGTCGGACAGAACGACTGGGACTACAACGACGTCGTCGTCCAGGTCGACGCCACAGGAAACATGGACGCCTCGCGCTCGGGCATCGAGAGCATCACGCTCGCCTACACGCCGCTCGCCCGCGGCGCCGGCTACCAGCACACCCTCCACCAGCGCCTCCCGCTCACGGGCTCCTGGAGCGCCAGCCTCACCGTCGGCGGCGTCGAGGTCGAGAGCTGGACGGGCTCCGGCGACCTCGACGTCGAGCTCGAGGACACGCGCGCCATCCTCCCCCCCAGCGACGGCTCCTACACCAACACCAGCGACGCCCAGGTCTCCTGGGTCGACGGCGCCCCGGTCGTCCTCTCCGTCACGCTGGACGCGCCCGCGTCCAACCCGGCGTCGATCCTCACGCTCCACCCCTTCGACGTCTACATCGACGTCCCCTACGCCCCCGCCGGCCAGACCGAGATCCACCTCGCTGCGTACTCCGGCCAGGTCGAGGTGCTCGGCTCCGGCCTCCTGAACGTCCCGGTCGACCTCACCGGCGTCGCCCTCCCCTTCGCCATCGCCATCTCCTCCGTCGACCCCGTCGTCTGGCCCTGTGAGGGCCGCCCCGCCTGGTACGACCTCGGCCTCTTCTTCGACTGGGCCCGCGGCGGCGTCGCCGCCCCCAGCGTCGACAAGGTCTTCACGACCCCCGACGACGCCGACCTCGTCTGGACCGCCTCGAACCAGGCAGCCTGTCCCTGAGCGCGCGAACACCCAGACGCACACACGCACACACGAGATTGAGGAAGAACCATGAACCGCTCCACCGCCGCCGCGCTCACCGCCCTCGCCACGCTCCTCACCCCCGCCGCCGCCTCGGCTGAGCTCGTCTGGCGCGCGCCGCTCTCCGCCGACGAGCCCGCGCTCCAGGTCGAGAGCCTGGGCGGGGACGTCGTCGTCACCCGCCCCGACGGCCTCTCCGTGTCCCTCTCCGACCGCACCGCCGACCGCTTCGGCGCGGCCTTCTGCGCCCATGAGGGCGTCGCCTACCTCGCGCTGGGCGTCTCGGGAGCCGGCGGCTCGGACCTCTGGATCTGGGACCACGCGGCCGGCGCCGGCCGGCTCGTCGCGCTCCCCGCGCCGCTCGCTGCGCGCCCCGCGGCCAATGACCGCTGCGCCTTCGCCTTCTCCACCATCGACGGCCGCCTCGGCGTCCTCGACGCCCTCGCCAAGGCCGACCCCACGTGGACGCTCGGCGCGCTCGCGCCGCTCGACGACCTCATGGAGCACCCCGACGGGCTCGCCCTCGCGGCCCACGACGGCGGCTGGCTCGTCGGCGGCGCCGGCCCCGAGGCCCGCCACGTCCGCGACGGCCAGGTGTCCACGCTCACGCTCGACTCGCCCCTGCGC
>CAJXPN010001048.1 GCA_913058025.1 uncultured Myxococcales bacterium
GAGATTTCTGCCTGTCTCGTGGGCTCGGAGATGTGTATAAGAGACAGGGCCAGAAGCGTGTGCCGGAGCCTCCGGCGAGGATGATCGGGAGCACGTGAACCTCGAGGTCGAAAACAGGGGATGCGTGGGGATGCAAAGTCTGAGAGGATCCGGGCCGTGTCAATGTGATCACGCGCCATATGAGCCGTCGAGCCCGCACAGGCCCCATTCGTTGGAGTCTGGACGCTGGCGGACGGGGCGTGTGGCGTCAACAGATGCCTCGTCGGGGTGGCGATGTCGAAGTCATCGAAGAAAGACAAAATCAAGGTCTTTGCCGGGCGTTACGCCTACGTCAAGCCGTTGGGCCGTGGCGCGGGCGGCTCGGTCTACCTGGCCGAGGATCTCCAGAGCGATCGACGTCAGGTCGCGCTCAAGGTGCTCACGCCGGAGGCGTACGGGACCGTCCAGGGGAAGATGATCCGGCGAGAGTTCGAGATCCTCTCGAAGCTCGACCACCCGAACCTCGTGCGCGTGTACGACTACGGCAGGTTGCCCGACGGCGGCGTGTTCCTCGCCGAGGAGTACATCGACGGCTTCTCGCTCCAGGACGCCCGCGCGCTCATGGAGCCTGCGGCGCTGATCGACCTCACGCTCCAGATGCTCGACGGGCTCAGCTACCTGCACGGCATGGGCATGATCCACCGTGACATCAAGCCGGCCAACGTCATGCTGCTCTGGCTCGACGACGCGTCGGCGAAGCCGATGATCAAGCTCGTCGACTTCGGCCTCTCGAGCATGGACCCCAAGCGTGACACGCTCCGCGGCGGGACCCGCTCCTACATGGCGCCGGAGATCATCCGCGGCCAGAAGGGCGCGCCCCAGAGCGACATGTTCAGCCTCGGCGTCACGCTCTACTACGCGCTGTGTGGCGTGCTGCCGTTCGGCCCGAGGACCAAGAACGATCCCCCCCCGACCGAGGAGGGCTTCAGGCCTCCCGAGCCCCACCGCCTCAACCCCGACGTCCCGCTCGAGCTCTCGAAGTTCACGATGGCGCTGCTTCGCCAGGTCCCCGAGGTCGAGTACCTCGACGCTGGCGACGCGTCTCAGGCGCTCGCCAGGGACGCGCGCGCCTCGCAGCTCATCGACCCCGCGCCCTCGTCGATGGCGAACTCGATGGATACCGCTGCGCCGCAGGTGCTCCGCGGCTACTTCCAGCGCGGCATCCTCACCCAGCAGACCCAGGACGCGGAGTACCTCGTCCAGGTGCTCACCGAGGACAACGGCGGCCGGGGGATGTTCTTCCTCATAAAGGGCTCGGAGGGCACGGGCAAGTCACGCCTGATGCGTGAGGTCGAGACCTCTTGCAAGCTCAGCGGGCGCGTGGTCATCGCCGTGAAGGGCGAGGAGGGCTCCGCACCGTGGAGCCTGATCACCTCGATCCTCCGACGGGCGATGGCGCTCACGCGCCACCGATCGGGCAAGCCGCTCGAGCAGTTCCGCCAGCCGCTTTGTGTCCTGGAGCGGCTCATTTCCCTCGGCATGACCACCAATGAACTCCTCTCGGATGCCCAGGCTCGTTGGGTACACGCGGCCTTCGAGGAGGCCGCCGAGGTCCTCAAGGCCGAGCGCCTCGTGCTGTTCATCGAGGACCTGCACGACGCCGACGAGCTCTCACTGGACTTCCTGCGCTCGTGGTACGCCCGTGAGTCGTCGAAGCGGATCGTCGACCTCGTCGCGACCACTCGCCCCTCTCAACGCATCAGCCTCCTCGAACAGCTCGACACGATCGTCCAGATCGCCTCGGTCGGCCTCCGCGTCGACGACGTGCAGTACCTGCTCCACGATCGCCTCGGCCTCGAGAACGTCCCCCGCTCCTGGATGGAGCAGCTCGCCGGGCTCGCCTCCGGCTCCCCCTCGTACTTCGAAGAGGTCTGCCGCTCGCTCGTGGACCAGGGCGTCATGCGCCGCGTGAGCTCGAAGGAGTGGTCGATCGACCTCGCCGAGCTCGACCTCTTCGGGATGCCGTCGTCGGCCTCGGAGTCGTTCCGTCGACGCCTCGGTCAGATCGGCGCGACGGGTCGCGAGCTCCTCGAGCTCATGACCTTGCTCGACCGCCGCGTCTCTTGGGCCGAGCTGCGCGCGTTCGCTGAGGAGGGCGGTGAGCCCGCCGACGCCATCGATCGCGCCATCGAGACGCTCATCTGGCGTCACATGGTCACGATGGATCTCGAGATGAGCGGCAGGTACCTGCGCTTCATCGACCCCGAGATCGCACGCGTCGTGCGCGCGATGCTCAGCCCCGAGTGGGCGCGAGGGCTGCGCCGTCGGATCGGCAAGGTGCTCGGCGCGCGCTGGCACGCCGGGGGAGGGCGCGCCGGTGAGGTCGTGTCCCACCTCGTCGCGGGCGGCCGGGTCTCCGAGGCGGCGCCGTTCGCGCTCGCTGCCGCACACGACGCGTCCCGTAGAGGCGAGCACGTCGAGGCGCTCGGCCACCTGTCTCTTATACACATCTGACGCTGCCGACGA
>CAJXPN010001049.1 GCA_913058025.1 uncultured Myxococcales bacterium
TTTCAAGCAGAAGACGGCATACGAGATTTCTGCCTGTCTCGTGGGCTCGGAGCTGCGGCCGTAGACGTCGACGAACGTAGCGCTCACACACGTGAAGAACTCGGAGGGGTAGTAGTAGCGGTCGAGCAGCCATGTCGCGTTCGGTGGTGAGCTGGTGAACGTGGCGCCCGTGAGCGGGTCGTCGCCTTCGCGCTCGAGCGTGAAGACGAAGTGCCCGCGGGCGTCCGGATCGTCGACCCTCGCCTGGATCTTGAGCCACGCCCTCGACGAGTCGTCCGAGATGCCAGCGCAGGAGTCGAACGGGAAGGGGTTGAAGGGGGGGTCTTGCCGGTCTGTGTAAGAGACGACTCGCCACTCGATCGTCGGAGCAGGCGGTGAGGACGCAGGCGGGAACTCGGGGAGCACCGTGAACGTGAGGTCGGCGTCCGGGTCGTTCATCTGCTGGCGGCGGGTCTCGCTCAGGCGCCATCTGTATTGGCCGGGG
The DNA here is from genome assembly GCA_913058025.1 of uncultured Myxococcales bacterium. Lineage (GTDB taxonomy): Bacteria > Myxococcota_A > Bradymonadia > Bradymonadales > Bradymonadaceae > CAJXPN01. The sequence continues at coordinate 485 of CAJXPN010001049.1, forward strand.
GCGAGCGGTCGAGAGGGCTCGAGGACACACCGTTGGCCTGTGTCGTAGTGCTGTGTGGCGAACTCCTGGCAGCGCGATTGTCCCGGTTCGAATGGGACGACCTGGCCGTCCGAGTCCAGGAGCTCGGCGGTCGGTGAGCCCCAGCCGATGGTGCTCACGGAGAGCTGCGCGCCTTGCGCCACGTCGCCCGTTGGCATGAGCTGGAGGCCGCTGTTGTTATACGGGGGGGGGACGCTGCACGCCGATACGTCGGCGCTGGCGAGCGTCAGGGATGAGATCGAGAGTAGAGCTGCGGTGAGCGCCGTGGTGATGGGCTTCATGAGATTCTCCTTCGTGGCGGCCTCAGCAGGAGCGCGCCGAGCGCGAGCGCGAGCAACGCCAGCGGCGCTGGGGTCTGTGTGTTCGGTAGCTGCGCGCAGCCACAGCCCGAGGCGTTGCGTTCGGCGTAGCCTGGAGACCAGTCGTCGCAGCCGGAGACGTCGTCCCAATCCACGTCGACTCTTCCCCAACTCGTCGCGGCGGAGCACTTGTCCGGAGCGCATGAAGTCGTGGGTTCGGACGGGCGACCGTACATGTCTACGAAGGTGACGGTGACGCACTGCACGAACGGCAGGAGCGGCGCGAAGCCCCTGTCGATGCCGACCTCGGGTGGTGAGCCGACGGGTGAGGCGAGGCGTCCAAACACCTCGCCGTCGGCGCCGACGAACTCGAGCATGAGGTGCCCCTGTGCGTCGGAGCTCTCGACGTCGGCGCTCAGGTCGAGCCATACGGGGTCGGGGCCGAGGGCGACGACGCGAGGCGAACCCTCACAAAGATCATGTCCCGGGTAACCCCAGGTGGGGCCGAGCGTACGTTCGCCCTGGCTCCTGGCCGCGTAGGCGTTCCAGTTCAGCGTGGGCATGGGAGGTGTCGTCTCGGGAGGTAGCTCGGGGAGGACTGTGAAGCGAGCCTTCGGCTGAATCCGTTGTGTGTCGCGGTAGCCGAGCCGTGGCTCGAGGACGTAGTCGCCGGGTTCGAGCGGGGTCTCTGGCGTGAACACCTCGCGCGCGCTCCAGAACTCGTTCTTTATGGTCATCTCGAACGTCGAGGCGTCGTCTCGCGTGATGGGGATCGAGCGGCCCGTGGAGTCCGTGAGGAGCGCGCCGACATCGCAGCCGTGGCCGCGGCTCTCGATGACGAGTGACGCGCCCATCGCGACCTCGCCGACCGGGTATGGCTCGAACCGCTCCACAGGCGGCGGAGGAAGGAGCGGTTCACTCGACCACGCGGTGGTCACCGGCGCAGCGAACGAGAGCGCGGTGGCGAGCGCGGCGCCGAGGGCGTGTCTGTGCAGCATGAGCGGTCCCCGCCAGGAGTGGTTCGACGAGGAGCGAGCGTGTCAGATTCGCCGGCGCATCGCAAACAGGCCGAGGGCGAGGATGGCGAGCGCGCCGTCGGGCGCGAGGCCGATGGGGTCCCCGGCGAGGGCGTCGAGAGTGCGCGGGCGGCTCGGGAGCTCGGCGAAGGAGACGACGAGGGCGTCGCGCTCGTCGGGCCAGGTCGCGAGCCAGTCGGAGCAGCTGGGAGACTCGGGCGCGAAGATGGCGACGGGGGCGCCAGGATCGGCGCCGGCGTCGGAGGCGAGCTCGACGCGGGTGCGCCCGATCCGCTCGGAGAGCGCGCGGGTGGGCTCGGCGTCGAGCCAGTCGTGGCGCGCGACGATGGCGCCGCCGAGGTCGAGCCCGACGAGGCCGCCGTTGCCGAACCGGGCCTCCTCGGGCGAGGAGTGCCCCATGGCGAGCGTGGTGACGCGCTCGACCCAGTCCTGGGCGTCGTCGGGCGCGCCGCGGCGCAGGAGCCGGTCAGGGTGGCGGCGAGGGTCGGTGAACACGGGCGCGAGCGACGCGACGCGTCCGGCGGGCACGCGCATCGGCGCGACGACGCGCGCGTCACCGAACGCGACGACGAGCTCGCCGTGGAGGCCGACGGTCTGGGTGACGCCCTCGGCGCCCGCGCAACCCGCCAGCGGCGGGTG
>CAJXPN010001050.1 GCA_913058025.1 uncultured Myxococcales bacterium
TCTACACAGAGTAGATCGTCGGCAGCGTCAGATGTGTATAAGAGACAGCCCCCAAGCACTTCGCATCGACCCACGACACCGTCATTCACGAGCGGATCAGACGTCCCACCAGTCGGGCGCATCATCAGGCTGATCTGGAGAGCCGAAGTGGAACGGAAGCCCGAAGCGTCGCGCCAGCTCTTCCCCCGCGCGCGCCGCCCAAATCGCCTCGGGCCACGGAGGCACTTCGCCGTCGAACAGCCGCATGTCCCCACCCGCGCCTCGCATCGAGCCCAGACCCACGACGCGGTGGTGTCCACCCTCCTCGACGACGGCGTCCAGGAAGACGATCCACCCGTTGGTGTCGCCGTCCCAGCTCGCCTGCAAGGCAACGGGAGCTGGACGCATCACTCCGATGCGCTCGGCCATCGCGTCCATGGATGGAGGCCGAATCTCATGCGTCACGGGGCGCCCGATCGCGGCGGCTCGCAGGTATGCTGCGTGTTGTGCGTCTCCAACGGATAGACCGAGCAGGTTCCGAAAGAGGATGATCGCCTTGATCATCATGCCCTGCTCAATCTCTCGATCGATCGGCGCGAGGTCCTCGCGCGCCAACCCTGCGAGTCGTCGCTGGAGACGGCACGACGAGCATACGAGATCGGGCGGGGCCGCGCCCAGGAGGGTGACGAGTTGGCCACAACCCGAGCCCTGGCACCGGAAGACGGAGTAGGACTCGTCATGTGCGGGGCACAGCGGGACGCCATCCCGTTGGATGTGCGCGTCGCTCCCACAGATGGTGCATCGGAGTAGATGGTCGTCGTGTGCCATGAGGCCCCCCGTCGCAGGCCCCATGATGATGAGGCCAGGCAGTGATGGTGAAGTGGCCACCATATACCCCAGACCATGCCGTGAACCTTCCCAACGCATCGGACCGGGGCGCCACGAGCCTACGACGCGCGCACCTCACGACTGGACGACCGGCTCACTTCACCCTCGACCAGCGCGTCCTCGGGATGTCCTTGGAGGTCGGCGGCGGCGAGTTCGCGAGCACGTAGAGCGCGCGCCGGTTGCGCGGCTCGTCGACGTCGTCCTCGGTCGCGACGGCCTGGCCGTCCTCGCCGAACCCCTGGTAGTAGACCGGGATCTTGATGCCCTTGGATTTGAACCAGCGCGAGATCGCGCGGGCGCGCTCCTGCGAGAGCTTCTGGTTCGAGCCCTCGTTGCCGACCGAGTCGGTGTAGCCGCCCACGTACAGGCGCATGTCGGGGCGGAACTTGGCGAACCGCTTCATCGTCTTCTCGACCTCGGCCAGCGAGTGCGCGAGCTTGGGCACCTCGCTGTCGGCGATCTCGGACGAGTTCGACGCGAACACGACCTCCTCGTGCTTGATCTCGATGAACCACGGCTCCAGGATCACCGACGTCCAGAACCCGTCGACGTCGTACACCTTGAGCTTGAGCGCGGCGACGTCGCCCGAGGGCGACCACTCGAACTTGAGGTCGCCGTAGGCGCCCTCGTAGCTCTGGGAGTGCTCGCTGGCGTCGGCGCCCTCCTCGTCCACGACGATCATCTCGATCCGGTCGAGCGGGCGGTTGCTGCGGAACGGGATCACGCCCGCGCCGGTGTCCACGCCGTCCTTGTCGACCTCGATCTTGACCGGGTCGACGCGCGTGGTCTTGAAGTCGAGCGGGATCGTGACCTCGACGTCGTCCACCCCGACCGCCTCGACCGAGACGCTGAACACGTGGGAGCCCTTGGGCGCCTTGAGCTTGATCGTCTTGAGCGCGCCCGGGTTCATCTTCCCCAGCTTCACGGTCCTGTTCTTGGCCGTCTTGCTCTTGATCACGACCTTGCCCTTCTTGACGAAGTCCTCGGCCTGGAGCACGAGCTCGGCGTGGTCCCCGTCCGACTGCGAGGTCTGGTTCGTGATCTTGAACTGGAAGCCCAGCGCGAACGCGCTCGAGGCATACAACGTACACGCGGCGGCCACGGCCGCGGCGGTCATCAACGGTCGAACTCTTCGGGTCATCATCTCTCTCGTTGGGCTCTTGGAGCGGTGCGTTTCTCCTCGGGTCACGCCGGGCACAGCATACCCTGGCGTCCCCTCCACTGACCACTTGGACACCACGGAGGCGAGTTTGTTCACGCCTTGACGACCACCACCGTAACCTCTAGGACGACGACACCTCCGGGATTAGCCCCGGGGTGGGCGCGCGTTCTCCCAAGGGCGCACGCCCAAGACCGCCAAACGTCTGCGGTTTCGCAAAACTTGCCCCGCGCCTCCAGGACCCCGAGAATCGCGTCCGGTAGCGCCACGAGTCGAGCTGAAGAAGAGCCCATGATGATCAAGAATACGACGACACAGACGATCCCTCGCCGCCTCTCCGGCGCGCTCCTTTGCGCCGCGCTGCTCATCAGCGCGGCCGGATGCGAGGAGGCCAAGATCACGCCCGAGAACGCCGCGCCCTACGCCGAGGGTTGGGCGAGCGTGGTCGGACCGGAGCTCAAGAAGCAGGC
>CAJXPN010001051.1 GCA_913058025.1 uncultured Myxococcales bacterium
CTACACAGAGTAGATCGTCGGCAGCGTCAGATGTGTATAAGAGACAGATCCAGACGCCATCATCATCGACTCCTTGGCGAAGTCGTCGTCCATCGAGAGCTCCTCGGACTCGTCGCGGCGAGGCAAGCTCCAGCCGGTCGACCGACGCGAGGCCTACGCCGAGGCGCTCGCGCGCTCGGGCCGTCAGGCCGCGTTCGACCTCCTCGGGGTCGTACGGAGCGCCGCCGAGCAGGCCGCGCAGGCGTGGGGCGCGGCGCGCCCGGCGGGGACCTCGGACGTGGCCGCGGAGTCGGGCGCGTTCGACTACGTCTACGCCTCGGAGTCACGCGTGGAGGTCGCCTCGGACGGTGTGTACCACTCGGTGCCGCTGGGCGAGCGCGACGCGTCGTGTGAGATGCGCTACGTGGTCGTGCCGCGTGAGGAGTCTCACGTCTACCGCATGGCCACGATAGAGAACCCCACGTCCGCGCCGATGCTGGCGGGGCCGGTGGAGGTCTACGTGGGCGGGGCGTACGTGCTCTCGACCCAGCTCCCGACGGTCGCGCCGCGCCAGCGCTTCAAGCTGGGGCTGGGCGTCGAGCAGGCGATCAAGTGCGCGCGCAACGCGCGCTTCGAGGAGAAGCGGACGGACTCGGGCGTGGTCGCCACGGCCGAGCTCCACCACAAGATCGAGATCGAGCTCGTGAACAACCTCGGCCGCAAGGTCCGCTGTGAGGTGCGAGAGCGCATCCCGCAGCCGGCCAAGAACGCCGAGGTCGTCGTGGACGAGGGCGAGGTCTCGCCGAAGTGGGAGGAGTACACGCAGCGGGAGCGCCGCCGCATCCGCGGTGGTCGTCGCTGGGACGTCGAGATCGACGCCGGCGCGCGCAGAGAGCTGCGCGCCGAGTACGTGGTCAAGATCTACGCACAGAACGAGGTCGTCGGTGGCAACCGCAGAGAGGAGTGAGTCGATGAGTGAACAGAAAGACACGATCGAGTACGTGCCGCCGATGGACCCGACGCGCGAGCGCGTGAGCTCGAAGGTCACCAAAGTCACGGTGCTCGAGGACCGCGCGCAGGTCACGCGCGCGGTGACGCTGACGCTCGAGGCGGGTCATCGAAGGCTCGCGCTCGAGGCGATCTCGCCGCTGGCCCAGGACGTCTCGGTGCGCGCGAGCGTGACCGCGGGGTCGGCGCGCGCGACGGACGCCTCGGTGGGGCGCGCGATGCGCGTGCGCCGGGCGGACAGGCCGCGCGAGCGCCGCGATCTCGACACCGAGATCCGCGACATGGAGCGCGGCATGCGCAGGCTGGAGAGCGCGCGCGAGCGCGCGCAGGCTCGCTTCGGGGTCGTCGGTGAGATGATCACCAGCGGCGCCGCAGAGCTGCCCGAGGACGCGTCCTGGGGGGACGCGAACGCGGACCGCTGGCGCGAGATGTTCGGCGCGCTGTTCGAGCGCGCCGAACACCTCCAGGCCGCCGAGCTCGAGGCCACGTTCAGCCAGGAGGATCTGGCAAAGGACCTCGGCTCGGCGTACCTGCGCCGCGCGCTCATGGACAGCCCAGACCAGCACTTCGTGGCGTGGGCCGAGGTGGACGTGGAGGTCGAACGAGGCGGAGAGGTCACGATCGAGCTCGAGTACATGGTCCCGAACGCGATGTGGCGGCCGACGCACACCGCCAAGCTCACGGACGGCGCGATCGAGTGGTCCTCACGCGGCGCGGTCTGGCAGCACACGGGCGAGGACTGGTCGGACGTGGCGCTGACGCTGTCGACGGCGAGGATGTCGCTGGGGCACGACCCGCCCATTCTCCAGGACGACCTGCTGAACGTGCAGAAGAAGGCCGAGGAGGTCGAGCTCGAGATCCGGGAGGTCGCCGTCAACGCGGCGAGCGTCTCGGGAGGCGACGAGGGCGGAGGTGGCCAGGCTGCCCCGCCGCCCAGCGGCGTGAGCCTCCCTGGCGTCGACGACGGCGGGGAGGTCCAGGCGCTCGGCCCCGACGGCCCGACGACCGTGCCCTCGGACGGGAGGCCCTGCTTCGTGGACCTGTTCGGGTTCGAGGCCAGGCCCGAGCGCGAGCTCGTGTTGATGGGCGAGGCGCAACAGCGCGTCATCCTGAGGACGATCCAGGCGAACGGGGCGAGCTCCCCGATCCTGGCGGGCCCGGTCGAGCTCGTAGAGGGCACGGGCGTGGTCGGGTGGACGCAGACGCTGTTCGTGGCGCCTGGCGAGCGGTTCGAGCTGGGCTTCGGGCCGGTGGATTCGGTCCGCGTGAAGCGCGACATCGAGTCGATCTCGGACAAGATCGACGAGGTGGACCGGTGGAGGCGCGTGGTCTCGGAGGTGAGGCTGTACGTGTCGAACCTGGACGAGCAGCCGCGCGCGGTGAAGGTCACCGAGCGCATCCCGGTCTCTGAGGTCGAGCACATCCGCATCCGGGTGCTCGACGACAGGACCACACAGGGACTGTCTCTTATACACATCTCCGAGCCCACGAGACAGGCAGAAATCTCGT
>CAJXPN010001052.1 GCA_913058025.1 uncultured Myxococcales bacterium
GGGGAGGGGGCGGGGGGTGGAGCTGCCACACGGTCCCCCAGCCCGCTCCCCATCCGCGAACCCTCTCCCCAAGAACCGCCTGAAGTGATGAGTCATGAGGAGCGCGATTGCCCTGGCTCACATCGTACACCGGCTGGTCTCCCCCTCGTGGGCGCGCTACACTCCCGCGCAAGCCACCCGCGCGAGCGCGACGCCACCACGAGATCGATGACCCACCCTGACATCCCCGAGTCGATCGGCCCCTACGCCATCGAACGCGCCCTTGGGAGAGGCGGCATGGGCGTGGTCTACGCGGCAACGCATGTCACGCTCGGCACCCGCGTCGCCCTCAAGACCATGCTCGAGCCCGAGGCGAGCATGATCCGCCAGATGCGGCGCGAGATCCGCGCGCTCCGGCGGCTACGGCACCCCGGCGTCGTGCGCGTCCTCGACGAGGGCGAGCACGAGGGCGCGCCCTGGTACGCCATGGAGCTGCTGCGCGGCCAGACTCTCGCAGACTTCATGCGCGCCGTGCGCCGCGGCGAGGACGCCGGCGTCCCGCCAGACGCACCCGTCGACACCGCCGAGCACCTCCCCACCCAACGCACACAGGCCGTCACCCGCGAGGGCTCCTCCGATTCCCCCGTGCTCGGTCTCGCCGACACCGCCGTCAACTCGCCGCCGCGCACGCGGCCCTCGTCCCCGGGCAGCGACGGCGCCCGCTGGGGCGCGCAACGCGGCGCGGAGCCCATCTCCGGGGCCGCCTGGAGCGCGCTGCCCTGGATACGTCTCGTCTGCCTCACGCTCGCGTACATGCACGGCGAGGGCGTGGTCCACTGCGACCTCAAGCCCGAGAACATCATCATCACCCCCGACGCGGGGCCCGTCCTCGTCGACTTCGGCATCGCCACGCACTTCGGCTCTCGCGTCGAGTACGACGCGCTCCAGACCGCCGGCCTCCACGCAGGCACCGCCGCCTACGTCGCCCCCGAACAGATCCGGGGCCACTGGGTCGACGCGCGCGCCGACCTCTACGCCATCGGCTGCATCCTCTACGAGCTCATCACCGGGCGCCCGCCCTTCGTCGCCGCGCACGTCGGCGACGTCCTCAACATGCACCTGAACGCCTCGCCCCTCTCACCCGGAGAGCTCGGCGTCGCGCTCCCAGAGCCGATCGCCGCCACGCTCTGGCGCCTCCTACAGAAGGACCCCAAGCGCCGCCCCGGCCACGTCGGCACCATCTGCGAGGCGCTCGCCACCCTCGGCGTCGAGGATGCCTGGCCAGCGCGCGCGCCTCAGCCTCGCCCCTACCTCTACAAGCCCAGCTTCAAGGGCCGCGACGACGAGCTCGCCGAGCTCTCGGAGACCGTGCGCAGGCTCGACGCAGGCTCTGGCTCACACCTCATCATCTCCGGCGACTCCGGCGCCGGGAAGACCCGGCTCGCCCTCGAGCTCGTCCAGATGGCGCGCACCTACGACGCCGAGGTCCTCGTCGGCCGCTGCGCCTCGCTCACGTTCGACGTCGCCGCCGGCCCCTCCGCGCTCGCCGCCACGCCACTACAGGGGCTCTCCGACGTGCTCCGCGCCGCGATCGACGCCGCCACGCAGAACCCACGCATCGCCGACATCCTCGCCGCCGACGCGCTCGCGCCCTTCCTCCACTCGCACGAGGGCATCGACGAAGAGGTGCAGCCCCGCGGCGGCCTCCAGGACGACCGCGACATCCTCTTCGCCCTCCTCGCGGACCTCCTCGACGCCCTGCGCGGCGACCACCCGCTCGTCCTCGTCGTAGACGACATGCAGTGGGCCGACGAGCTCACCCTCGCCGCCTTCGACTACCTCGCGCGCCTCGCCCACGAGGAGCGCCCGTGGCTCATCGCCTCCATCCACCGCGTCGGCCCCGCGAACCTCGCGCTCGCGCACCTCATCGAGGACGCCGACGCACGCCACGTGCGCCTCGGCCAGCTCGACCCCGACACCGTCTCCGACATCATCGGTGAGATGCTCGGGCGAGAGTCCGCGCCGCACGGCTTCTCCGCGTTCATCGCCGAGCGCGCCGAGGGCAACCCCTATTACGTCACCGAGTACGTGCGCGAGGCCGTCGAGCGTGGGCTCCTCGAGCTCGACGACTCCGGGCGCTGGCTCCTCGCGCTCAAGGAAGAGGAGGTCATCGAGCGCGTCTCCATGCCCGGCTCCGTCCACGCGCTCGTCATGAGCCAGCTCCGCTCGCTCAGCCCGGACGCCCTGCTCGTCTGTGAACACGCCGCCGTCCTCGGCCGCCAGATGTCTCGCTCCGTGCTCATCGAGTTCGCCGACCTCGACGGCGACCTCGTCGTCGAGCAGATCGAGACGCTCATCGGCCGCGAGATCCTCGAGGAGCCCTCCCCCAACCTCCTCCGCTTCGCCCACCACACCATCTACGAGACCGCCTACGAGGCCCTCGACGAGCACGAACAGGTCACCCTCCACGCCCTGTCTCTTATACACATCTGACGCTGCCGACGATCTACTCTGT
>CAJXPN010001053.1 GCA_913058025.1 uncultured Myxococcales bacterium
TCGTGGGCTCGGAGATGTGTATAAGAGACAGGCTGTGGACGCCGTGGTGGTCCAACGCAGGCCACCTCGTCCCCTTCGCCGCGCTCGGCGGCTTCTTCCTCACGCGGCTCCCCGCGCCGCTCGCGCTCACCGCCGGCGCGCTCGCGGGCGCCGCGCTCACGCGCGCCTGCCGCGCGCTGCTCATCAGAGAACGAGAGGTCCGCTCATGACCGCATCCACGCCCGCGCTCGTCCTCGAAGGGTTCGAGCTCCGCTACCGCGCGGGGTTCTGCGTCGGGCCCGTCGACGCGGACCTCTCACCCGGCCTCTTCCACCTGCGCGGAGGCAACGGCAGCGGCAAGACCACGCTGCTGCGCGGCGTGTGCGGTGAGCTGCGCGCGCAGGGGAGTCGCGCGGGTCAACGACCTCGACTCCTGGCGTGACCACCGCGCCCGCGCGCTCATCGGCTACCTCCCCGCCAACCCGGATCAGCCCGAGTTCCTCACGCTCGCTGAGGCCGCGCGCCTGCACGCGGCCTCGCGCGGCGCGCCCGACTGGTCGCTGGCCGCGGCCGCGGAGACCCTCTCGCTGGACCCCGGCATGCAACTCGGGCACATGAGCTCTGGCCAGCGCCGCCGCGCCGAGCTCGTCTGCGCGCTCGCGGGAGACCCGCCCGTCCTGCTGCTCGACGAACCCTTCGCCAACCTCGACACGCAGGGCGTCGAGGCGCTCACGGCTTGGTGTGAGGTGTGGCGCGCCGAGCGCGTCGTCGTGCTCACGAGCCACGGCGACCTCCCGCTCTCACCCGACGCGTCCTGGGACGTGCGGCCTGGCGAGGCGCTACGGTTCGCGGTGTGAGCGAACCCCGACGACGCCCACGAGCGCGAGCAGCGCGAACACGAGGAGCGCTGGCGAGCCGCTCTGGCGCGCGGGCGCCGTGGCGCAGCACCCCTCGTCGGCGCCAGCGTTGATGGGCGATCTGGGTGTGCTCCTGACGACGACGGTGAAGGTCCTCTCGACGTCGTCCAGGCCATCGGTCGCGCGGGCGGTGAGGTCGTACGTTCCTTCATCGCCTTCGAGCGTGTCCCACGAGAAGGTGCCCCGCGTGGGGTCGAAGGAGGCCGACTCGGGGGCGCCGACGAGCTCGAGGGTCAAGGCCATGGGCCCCGCGTCCTCGTCTTGAGCGGCGAGCGTGAAGGAGACGAGCTCGCCTTCGTAGCGCTCGAAGACCTCGCCGTCGGCGGGTGAGGGGTCGACGAAGATCGGGGCGACGTTCGGCTGGCCGGTTACCATGGCCGTGATCAGGGCTGGTGCGCTCGTGAGCGTCCCGTTGGACACCGTGAACGAGAACGCGTCGTTCCCTTCGAAACCCTCGCCGGGCGTATAGGTCAAGGAGGGGGCCTCACCCGAGAGCGTTCCGTTGGCCGGGTCCTCCACGCTGAACGTGAGCGCCTGGCCCTCGGGGTCGCTGCCGGTCAACGTGAAGGAGACGGGCTCCCCGGCCATCGTGGCGATCGTGAGGTCGTCCGCGGTGGGGCGGTCGCCCTCGGGCTCGACCTGGACGGTGACCGTCGCCGTGTCGCGCAGCGCGCCCTCCTCGAGCGTGTACACGAAGGTCTCGACCCCCGTGAAGCCTGTGGCGGGCGTGTAGACGACGCTGTCGTTCTCGTTGATCGTGGCCGAGCCGCCGGCGCTGAAGTCGGCCACGGCGGTGACGGCGGCCGCGCCCTCGGTCTCGTCGTTGGCGATCACCACGATGACGACCTCTCCGCCTTCGTCCACCCGCGCGGTGTCCTCGACCGCCGTGAGCGACGGCCTGATCTCGAGCACGTGGAACGCCCCCGCGTTGCTCTGCCCGTTGACGGTCGTGTGTGGTGCTCCCACGAGGATGCGATCGCCCACGACGTCCAGCGCGCCACCGAAGTTCGCGTCCTCGGAGGGGGCGTCGGAGACCAGGCGAGCCCGTGAAGAGATGCCCTCGCTGCCACCCTCGAACACGTACACGGCCCCGGCGTTCTCGTCACCATCGACCTCCTCATCCGGGGCGCCCACGATGATTCTGTCACCCGACACCTTCCAGGGGAACCCGAGCTTCGCGCCTGGCGAGGGCGCGTCGGAGACCAGTCGGGTCTTGCTGAAGGATCCCGAGGCGTCCTCTTCGAGGACGTACAGCGCCCCCGCCTTCTGCGCCCCGCCGACCTCATCGTCGGGAGACCCCACGAGCACACGGTCACCGACGACCTCGAACCGAAACCCGAAGACGGCGTCCGAGGTGGGCGTGTCGGAGACGAATCGGGTCTGAGAGAAGGCGCCGTTGGCGCCCTCTTCGAGCACATACACCGCCCCCGCGCGTGTTGCCCCGTTGACTGTTTCTCCAGAGGCCCTCACGAAGATGCGGTCGCCGACGACCCCCGTGGCGTCCCCGAACCTGGCGTCCGGAGACGGGACGTCGGAGACGATCCGGGTCTGAGAGAAGGCGCCGTTGGCGCCCTCTTCGAGCACATACACCGCCCCCG
>CAJXPN010001054.1 GCA_913058025.1 uncultured Myxococcales bacterium
TCTGCCTGTCTCGTGGGCTCGGAGATGTGTATAAGAGACAGGTCCTGCTCCTCGTCCCCTCGATGAAGAACTCGATCGGGTAGCGCTCCCTCATCAACTCCACCAGGTACTCCTCGAACACCACCGGGTAGAGCTCCTCCCCCTTGAAGCTCCTCCTGATGAAGAACGCCCCCGCGCGCCTGAACAGCGAACCGATCGGGAAGAACGACAGGTTCACCCCCGCCGCGATGTGCGGCGGCATCAACCCGTAGTGGTAGAAGACGTAGCTGATGATCAGGTAGTCGACGTGGCTCTTGTGGCTGGGCACAAGGATCAGGCTCTTGTCTCGCCCCTCCTCCTTCACCCGCTCGAGACCCTCCTCGTCCACCTCCAGCCCGTCGTAGATCCAGTACCAGACGACCCCCAGCATCACCGAGAACAGCTTCAGCATGAACAGGCTCTGGTTCGCCGCGATCTCGTCGAAGAACGCGCGCGCCCTCACCCGCAACTCCCCTGCGTCCTCTCCCTTCAGCGCCATCCGCTCCATCGCCGCCTCGACCTCCGGCGACCTCACCACCCCCTCCGATATCTCCGAGGGCTTCTTCCCCGTCGGCCCCAGGATCAACCTCCGCTCGCGCTCGATCCCACCGATCAGGCGGTCCCGCAACAGCTCCGACGTGTCCGCGCTCCCCGCGTTCGGGTACTCGCTCAGGAACCCCTTCAGGTCCACCTCCGCCGAGACCCTCACCAGCGGCGCCCCCAGGTTGAAGAACGACCTCCACAGCGTCGGCACCACCCCGAACACCTTGCGCATGCGGCCCGGCGACCGCGCCGTCCCGAACACCTCCCCCACGAGCGACGCACCACGCGGCTCCGGCCTCCGCTCCCACAGCAGCGTCAGCCCCACCACCTGCACCGGCGCCTCCATGCCCCGCTGCGCTCGCACCAGCCTGTACAGGTACTTCTGGCTGTACTCGATCTGCTCGGCCTCGCTCCCCCTCGAGCGCTCCAGAAACAGGAACGTCGCCGCCCTGTCCCTCACCAACGCCTCGAACTGCTCCTCGTCCGGCGCCCTCGGCCTCCACCTGAGCAGTGACGCCAGCCTCTCCCCCACGCCCCAGAAGTACCGCGTCACCCGGCCGTTCGATATCCTCGCCAGCGGCAGGTCCCGCTCCACGAACGCCCAGTTGAAGTACAGGTAGTCCAGCCTGCTCTCGACCCGCATCACGTACACCAGCGGCCCCCTCGCCTCCGCCGCGCGCAGCACCTGCAACCCCCTCTCGTCGAACTGCACGCGCGCGAACAGGAACGACGCGAACCACACGCTCAGTCGGCCCAGCCCCGCCAGCATCGCCGTGCGCGATGGCGCGCGCCGCAGGCGCTCGCCAAGCTCACTCAGCTCCACCTCGCGCGCGTCGACCTCCACGACCTCGCCTCCCTGGCTCGCCCCCAGAACCTCCGGCGCTTCTCTTCCCTCGGCCTCCAAGCATCCTCCGTACGCGTCGTCTCCGCTGGAGAATGTACGCGCAACGATCGCATTCGTCCCGCCAAGACATCTCCTCACATGTCAGCAGCCAGAGCCCCCAATTCGTTGCGTCACATAAACCCCTGTGCTAAGCCTTCTTGCACCGCATCTGCGCTCTGCGCGCCCGAATGACACTCCCTTTGGGGTCTGCTTCATGCCATCGAAACGCTCGCTCCTCGTCGCGCTCATCGCGCTCTCCATCCCGCTCGCACCCACGCTCGCCAGCGCCCAGGACGACTTCGACTTCGGCGAAGACGCCGGCGTCCCGACCGACGACGGTGAAGGCGGCGGCGACGACTTCGACTTCGGCGACGGCACCGACATGGGTGACACCGGCGACACCGGCGACACCGGCGACACTGGCGATGGCGGCGACGAAGAGGTCAAGACGCTCGCCGTCGTGGCCATACCCTCGGCCAACCTCGACGCCCAGCAGCGCTCGGAGCTCCAGAGCGCGCTCATGCGCGGCGTCCAGATCGTCAAGAAGTACAACATCGAGGGCGACGACAAGGTCCTCCCCGCGCTCGACCTGCGCGGCCCCGAGGACTGCGTCAAGGAGCCCATCTGCCTGGCCAATGCCGGCGCCGACGCCGGCGCAGACCTCCTCCTCGTCGGACGCATCATCACCGAGGGCACCTCCGTCCGCCTCTCCATCGACCTCTTCGACACCCGCGAGAAGCTCTTCCTCGCCTCCGACAAGTCCCGCTCACCGCGTGACTACAACGGCGCGCTCGAGGACGCCGAGCCCCTCATCAAGAACGTCTTCGAGATCCGCGAGCTCTCGGACGGACCCATCATCGAGGAGGACGCCAACACCGCCCTCGTCCAGTCCATCTTCGCCTACAGCACCGGCGCCCTCGCCGTCGCCTGCATCGGCGGCGGCGTCGTCTTCGGCCTCGACGCACAGGCCAAGGCCGACGCCATCGTCAACGCCCCCAAGACTGTCTCTTATACACATCTCCGAGCCCACGAGACAGGCAGAAATCTCG
>CAJXPN010001055.1 GCA_913058025.1 uncultured Myxococcales bacterium
GCCGCCGTGGCGGCCCACGGCGAAGACGAACGCGGCGAAGGGGAGCGTCACCGCGAGGGCGCCGAGCAGCGCGCCGCGCTCGGTGCGCCAGAGGCAGATCAGGTCGCGCCAGAGCAACGCCCCGTGCGGGCCGCGCGGGCGCGCGAGCCCTGCGATGGGCGCGAAGGCGCCTCGCCCGCCCGCGCGGCCGCGGAGGTCGTCGTAGACGACGGAGGTGAGCGCGCCCGCGCACGCGGTGAGGCCGAGCGCGCCGGCCCACGCCTCCAGCGCGGACGTGGGCGCGAGCGCGAGCGCGAGCGCGGGCGCAGAGAGCGCGCACGTGATCGCCCACCAGGCGAGCGCGCGGGCGCCCGAGCCGCCGGAGGCGATGAGCGCGGGCGCCGCGAGCGCGACGAAGGCGAGCGCGTGCGGCGCGCGAGGAGGCGGCCAGAGGACGCCGACGGCAGCGAGCGGGAGCGCGAGGAGGATCAGGTAGGGGGCGAGCAACACGGCCCACCGGGAGCGCGCGAGCGGGGCGCGCCAGGCGGGCGCGAGCGCGCGGTCGTAGAGGAGCGCGCGGACGTGGCCGCGCAGCGCGAGCGAGGTGATCGAGAGGACGAGCGCGGCGATCATGACGCGGCGTCCGGGGGACTCGGCGGCGAGGTCGCGCATGATGTCGAAGGGCCGGATGGCCTGCTCGAAGACGGCATAGAAGGCGCCGAGCGCGACCCAGAGCGAGAAGACGCGCCGGACGACGACGGGCCGCCGGGAGCGCCACAGGACGCGAGACCATGAGCTGAGGAGTGACGCGAACATGCGGGTGCCCCGCCTCCACGGTGAGAGACGGGGCACCTTAACACAGGGTCTCGCGTGGGCTCAGCGGGGCGCGGAGTCGACGTAGAGGAGGCCGTAGGTGGCCAGGTAGGCGTCGGAGCCGGGCGTGAGGTCGTAGCCGAAGGGGGCGTCGGACTCGTTGCCGCCCTCCCAGACGCGGTAGAAGTCCCAGTCGCGGCCGGACTGGTTGTGCGTCCACAGGTGGGCGCGGCGCTCGGCGACGGAGTAGGACATGAGGTTGGCGCCCTTGCCCAGGCCCGAGTTCCCGGAGACGCCGGAGCCGCGCAGCCAGATGGTGTTGCGGGCGGCGGCGAAGCTGGGGCCGGTGGGGATGGAGCCGGACTGGTTGGTCGAGCCCGCGAGCGAGCCGGACCAGTTCACCTGGTAGCGGGTGAGGTGGCCGATGTTGATGTCGACGCCGGGGTCGGCCGCGGGGGTGACCTTGTTGCCGATGTTGGTGGCGCCGGCGTGGCCGTCGACGTCGTCGCCGGTGAAGTCGGGGTGGACGGCGGGCGCGGCGCCCTGGTCGAGGGCGAGCGGGAGGATCATGTACCGGTTGAAGGTCTGGCGGCTGTTCGGGTCGTTGTCCTTCTGGAAGTACATGTGGAACTGCGACTTGAACTGGGGGAGGACGTAGAGGATGTCACCGGCGGGCGAGAGCGAGAAGCGGGTGTAGCCGTGCCCGAAGAGCGTGGCGTCGATGTCCATGCTGCGGGGGTTGTTGGGGGCGGCGTCGAAGCGGGCGTCTGCGTCGACATCGAAGACGGCGATGCTGCTGCAGCCGCCCACGAAGAGCAGAGTCTTGCCGTCGTGGAACGGGGCGATGGTCAGGCCGGCGGTGGTGCCGCCGGACTGAGAGCTGGTGACGCAGTCGACGTTGCCGCCGGGCTGGATGACGCCGTCCTTGTTGGCCATCGGGGTCCAGAAGTCGTAGTCGCCGCCGGCCTTGAAGTCGGGCTTGCCGTCGGCGGCGAGCTCGGCCTTGAAGACCGTGTGGAAGCCGACGGTGGCCGCGGGGACGTAGGAGCTGTCCGAGCTGGTCGGCGTCATGGTGGCGTAGAGGGTGCCCTCGTGCGCCACGATGGCGTTGAAGCCGACCTCGAGGATGTCGTCGTCGGAGCGGTCCATGTAGACGCCGTCGATGCCGTCGCTGCCCAGGCCGCCGCTCAGGTCGGCGTACCACATGCCCTTGTCGCCGGTGGCGATGCCGGAGGCGCCGATGTTGATGGCGTAGAGGTGCGAGACGCCCTCACCCTCGTGGTAGGCGCCCTGGCAGGGAGAGCCGGAGCCGGGGAAGTCGATGACGCCGCCGTTGCCGAGCTGCTGGCGCGAGCTGGTGTCGAAGGGGCCGGCGAAGCCGGCGCCGCCCGCGGCGTTCTGATAGAGGACGTAGATCGTGGAGCCGGGGCCTTCGATCATGCCGCAGATGTCGCCCTTGGTGGAGAGGTCGTTGCCGCTGCCGTCGACGAGGAAGTAGTCGAGGAAGCCGCCGCCAGCGTCGGCGAGGGCGAAGGTGTCGAGCTCGATCATGCGCAGGCCGTTCTGCGTGACGACGGCCATGGCGCCCTGCTCGGGGACGGGGACGGGGTCGACGCGGCGCTCGTGGAAGTGCGCCATGCGCAGCGTCCCGAGCTCGAGCGTCTCGCCGTCGGTGAGCGTGACGGCCACGGGCGTGGCGGG
>CAJXPN010001056.1 GCA_913058025.1 uncultured Myxococcales bacterium
GATGTGTATAAGAGACAGCTCCATCGTCACCCTCCTCAGCAGTCCCACCGATCCTACGCCAGCCCCTCCACGCGCACCAGCCGTGGGGTCGATCGTGTGGCTTCTGCTGAGTACCTCGGCCCCGCTTCAGGATTTTGGCTGGTGGCTCACGGGGTGGCTTCTCGAGGGCTTCTGGGAGGGGCGATCGGCTCGGGAAGACACCGCCTTGGCGTTCTACGGGCCTCGGGCTCAGCGTGGCTATTTGACTATTGCCCCTGGAAATGGACCCCCAAGGCCCTTGGCGGCTCTCAGGTTCGACAGGAGCTCCCACGCCCATCTCCATCCACTCGACCGGACCCCCACGCGAACCCAACCCCAAGAACAGACCAAAGTGAAGCTGAGGTCCCCAGGCTCACTCCCGACGCAGACGCACCACAGATTTTTGAGGCCTTCGCGGCGTCTCTGTCACACACTGGCCAACCCGTCGGAAGCCCGATTCAGCCACGACACGGCCTCCGCACCTGGCACATTTGATGAATGGGGTGAACACATGACGAAACACCGCACCGACAGCGCGTCCCCGCAGCCGCGACACGACCGACCCAAACGACCGACAGGACCGACCATGAACAGCGCCCACCTCATCGCCCCCGCCATCCTCGCCGCGCTCACCGCGCTCGCGCCCGCCGACGCCGCCGCCTGCTCGATCTTCATCCCCCCGACTCAGGCGCTCCAACCCAGCGGCTCGGTCGCGCAGTCCTCGAGCGTCTTCATCGAGAAGACCGCCTATGAGACCGCCGGGACGTTCACGCTCACGAACGAGGCGGGCGACCTCTTCGAGCACACGATCACCGAGGACGGCCAGATCCGCGACGATCGCGGCTACGGCGGCCAGCGCCTCCGGGTCGAGCCGACCTCCCCGCTCCCCCCCGGCACCTACACGCTCGCGGAGACCGACCCACAGCTCAACGGATTCGGCGGCGTCCCCGCGGACGAGAGCTACGCCACCGAGACGACCTTCACCGTCACCGCCGACCTGCCCCCCGAGGGCGCCCCGAACGCGCCCTCGCTGCGTTGGGCCGCGGTCGCCTACGACGGCCCCCAGGACGACCCCCTCGTGCCGGTCAGCAACTCGTGCGAGGTCGGCGCAGACACCGCGCTCGTGCGCTACAAGGTCGAGGCCTCCGCCGACACCGCGGGCTACATCACCGTCACGGGCGAGGACGCAGACGGCAACGAGCGCTACTCCTTCGACACCCTCACCCAGATGGCGCCCGACCACTCCTTCATCCTCGCCGACTACGAGGGCGACCCGCTCACCCAGTGCCTCTCCGTGACCCTCACCGACCTCTACGGCAACACGTCCGCGGCCACGCGCTCATGCAAGCCCGACGGCTGCGTCGCGCGCCACAAGAACGACCGTGACCCGATCGACTGGGCCGACGCCACGAGCTGTGATGACTGGTCCCCAGGCTTCGCCGAGCGCAACGCCCCCGCCTGCGCCTGCGCCCAGTCTCCCGGCTCTCCTGCTGGCTCCCCCGCCGCGCTCGCCGTCCTCGCCCTCGGCCTCCTCGGCGTCCGCCGTCGCCGCTGACCACTGCTCGCCCCCAACGCCTCGCAAGAGAGAAGTCCATGAAGCTCCACACGACGCTCACCGTCGCCCTCGCCGCGCTCGCAGCCATCCCCATGACCACATCTGATGCGGGCGCGTGTGGCGCGCCTTACGAACAACCTCAGCTCCGATTCGTGACGCGTGGAGACGTCGCGCAGTCGGCCAAGCTCATGGTCGAGCAGCAGGGGGGCGCCGCCGAAGCGTCCTTGGTGTTGCGCGACGAGGCCGACGTCGAGCTCTCGCTAATCGAACAGGACGGTACGGGGGAAGTGTTCATCGACTCGGACGGCACCTACGGTTGGCGCAGGACCTTCAACGCGTCCCCCGAGCTCTCTCCAGGGACCTACACGCTGAGTATCGACGGCGACGCGCCGGCCGACTCCGACCCCTCGACCTACGAGACCTCCGTCACCTTCACCGTGACCCAGGACCTCCCCCCCGAGGGCGCCCCGCCGGCGCCCGCCCTCTCCTGGCGCGCCCTCGTCTACGACGGCCCCGAGGACGCCGACCTCTTCCAGGACTCGGTCGACTCCTGCGGGTTCGACGGCCCGGACGAATCGATCGCGCGCCTCGAGGTCACCGCGGACGCCGCGAACACCACCACCAAGGGCTTCCTCACGGTCGCGCTCGAAGACGCCGCCGGCGAGGTGATCCAATCCACCACGTCGAGCGCCACCGACGCGCCTCGGTTCGACTGGGACACCGTCCTCTACGGCGACCCGACCCCGGATTTCGCCCAGTGCGTGACCGCGACGTTCACCGACATCTACGGCCGCGTCTCCGAGACCACGCGCTCCTGCAAGCCAGACCAGTGCGAGGCGCGAAACCGCAACGACCGCGACCCGATCGACTGGTCCGACGCCTCCACGGACTGTCAGGACTGGTCGCCCAGCTTCGCCGA
>CAJXPN010001057.1 GCA_913058025.1 uncultured Myxococcales bacterium
AGATTTCTGCCTGTCTCGTGGGCTCGGAGATGTGTATAAGAGACAGGGCGGAGGCGGCACGCGCATCATCGGCGGGGGCCCCGAGGGGTGCCCGGACGTCGACAACAACGGCACCGTGAACACGTCCACTGGACCGTCCGACATCAAGGCGTGGGGCACCGACGAGTGCGTCGCGTGGCACACCCCGCTGTGCAACGGCTGCATGATCCGCGCGGTCGCGGCCCAGGACGTCCGAGGCGCAGACGGCGCGGTGACTCCCGTCGTCTGGTTCGGTGGCTTCAACAACAACACGATCTACAAGCTGGACGGTCGCACTGGCGAGATCCTGCTGACGACTCAGTCCCCCGTGCGCCCCTACGGCTTCGCGTTGGATAAGGCCCAGAACCTCTGGATATCCGGTCCCAACTGGGGCTTCGCCGACGAGGGCCGCGCCCTCGGCCGGATCGACACCAAGCGCTGCGTCGACGACATGTCGTGCAACGTTCAGGTGTGCGGCGCCGACGGGGACGCGTGCATCAAGCAGGCGATCCCGGTCGCCGAGCAGCCGTATGGCATCACGGTCGACTTCAACCAGAGGATCTGGTTGGGCGGCGAGCGGATCTTCAGCTACGACCCGTCGGCCCAGCTGGCGGACCGGTGGACCAAGGTCGACATCGGCGGCTTCGCGTCGGGCGTGACCGCCGACGAGAGCGGCTTCGTCTACGCCGCGGCGCACACGCTCGGCGTGTCCATTCACGACGGCGCGAACCCGAACTCATGGAACTTCATCCCTGGCACGGTCGGCCTCCAGAACAAGGGGCTCGCCGTCGACCTCGCCGGCAAGGTCTGGTCGGTCATCCAGGCGGAGGCAGGGCAGGCGCTCGTGATCCAGCCTGGCGCGACGGTCGCGGACGCCACGGTCACCGCGACGGTGTCTGGCTTCAACTCTCCCTACACCTACTCGGACATGACCGGCAGCCAGCTTCGCCTGGCCACCGACCAACTCGGCTACTATCAGCAGACGTTCGACAGCTGCCAGCCAGCCAGCGACTACATCGGCACGACGTGGAAGGAGGTCCGCTGGGACGCCGAGGTCCCGGATGACGCTTCCATCACGATCCGAGTGCGCGCGGCCTTCACCGCAGCCGAGCTGGAGTCCGCCGAGTGGGTGACCATCGCGATGCTCCCCTCGGCGATCACGTCGTTCGACCTCGAGCCGCTGTTCGCACAGTTGGGTTGGGCGAACGCGGGCGCCGTCCAGGTCGAGGCGCAACTCAGCGTCGTGCGTGAGCCCGACGTCACGCCGACACCTCCGAAGCTCAAGTCTCTCATCGTGACGAAGAGCTGCCCTCGCCTCATCAACTGAACGTGGCCTGGGTCCGAAGGTAGAGAGCGCAGCGGCCGAATGGTCGCTGCGCTCTTCGTTTCTTGGGTGTCAGAGGGTTGCAAGACGCCGACGAGGGTTCGTCCGTGTTGGGTGCCGTGATCGGCGCGTTGACCTGGCGCGTTCGGCTTGCGTCGTCGCCGAGCTGCCCTGCTGGCTGACTCGGTGGTGGAGCGTCCCTGGATGCGCCTGGCGGGGCGGTGGGGCATGCCACGAAGCCCGTGCCGTGTTCTCCCAACGCAAAGGAGCGCAGCGGCCACCTGGCCCCTGCGCTCCCTCTTCGCGTCGGGCCCGCACCCTCGGTGCTCGACCTCAGTCCACGCGGACGGGCACCGAGGTGACGTCGTTGTTGGCGTTGAGGTCACCGGTCTCGGTGACGACGACGTGGATGTAGTAGTCACCGGTGGCGGTCCCCGGGGGGACGTTCACGCGCGCCGTCACGGGGAGGGTGGCCGAGCCGCCGATGACGGGCGGGGAGAAGACTCCCAGCGAGGTGTCGGTCATCGAGTCGTGCGCGGCGCTGTCCCCGATGAAGACCTCGAAGGACGAGGTCGTGGAGTCCTGCGCGCCGAGGTTGGCGATGTCGAAGCCGAGGCGGATCTCGTCGTTGGGGAGGTAGGATCCGGGCCCAATGAGCAGGCTCTGGGGGCGCAGGTCGACGCCGTCCAGGCCGTCGACCTCGAGGCGGTAGGTGATGTTGTTGGTGTTCCCGGTCGCGGTGACCTGGACGTAGTACAGCCCGCCCTGGGCGGCGACGTAGTTGCGCAGCTCGGCGATGGGCTGGTCCGGGGCGGTCTCGACGTTGGGGCCGACGGACTGAGAGGGCGTGTAGAGCTGGAGGCGCAGGGTACCCGCCTGGGTCGACGGGTCCTTGATGGCGCGCAAGGTCACGCGCTGCCCGGGGGAGCCGATGTTGAAGGAGTAGAAGTCGGTGTCGGAGACGGGGCACCGGTCGAGGGTCGCGTTCTGGGCGATGGCCGAGAGCAGGCTCGAGGCGGTGGTGAAGTCGTCGTTGGGCTCGTTGAACGAGTCGCAACGCAGCGAGGGGTCGACGTCTGCGATGGAGACGTTGAGCTCGTAGGTGTTCGACGCTGTCTCTTATACACATCTCCGAGCCCACGAGACAGG
>CAJXPN010001058.1 GCA_913058025.1 uncultured Myxococcales bacterium
ACAGAGTAGATCGTCGGCAGCGTCAGATGTGTATAAGAGACAGCTC
Source organism: uncultured Myxococcales bacterium (assembly GCA_913058025.1). Taxonomy (GTDB): domain Bacteria; phylum Myxococcota_A; class Bradymonadia; order Bradymonadales; family Bradymonadaceae; genus CAJXPN01. Next base: position 47 of record CAJXPN010001058.1, read on the forward strand.
CTCCTCCGATTTAGTGGTCGCGCTGACAGCGTCCCCGTTGGCAAATCCAATACGAAGACGTAAGGCAGGCATTGGTTGCGACGTCAACCAAGCGCATGACCCGAGGCTACGAAGTAAGGACCCGCGACGACCCGCCGCGCCGCGCATACACTCTCGAGGCGCCCTCGCACCATGGGGGCGTCCCCACCACCACGGAGCCCCATATGACACATGACACCACCTCCCAGCGCTCGGTCCGCGCGTTCGTCTCCCAGTACTACGGCGAAGTCCTCGAGAAGACCGCCGACCTGAAGACGAACGCGTGCTGCGCGGCCGGCGCGCCCCCGGCGTTCGTCGCCGCCGCGCTCGCCAACGTCCACCCCGACATCCTCGACCGCTTCTACGGCTGCGGCTTCCCGATCCCGCGCGCGCTCGAGGGCGCGACCGTCCTCGACCTGGGTTGTGGCACCGGGCGCGACGTCTACATCCTGAGCCAGCTCGTGGGCCCAGGCGGCTTCGTCCACGGCGTCGACATGACCGAGTCCCAGCTCGCTCTCGCCCGCGAGCACGTCGACCACCACACCGAAGCGTTCGGCTACGACGCCCCCAACGTCGCATTCCACCAGGGCTACATCGAGGATCTGTCCTCGATCGCCGCGCTCGCCGACGGCTCCGTCGACGTCGTCGTCTCGAACTGCGTGGTCAACCTGAGCCCGCGCAAGGACCTCGTGCTCGCCGAGATCGCGCGCGTCCTCAAGCCCGGCGGCGAGTTCTACTTCAGCGACGTCTTCTGCGACCGCAGGCTCCCCGAGGACGTCGCACACGACCCGGTCCTCCACGCCGAGTGCCTCGGCGGCGCCATGTACCGCAGCGACTTCGAGTTCATGGCGAAGGACCACGGGTTCCTCGACCCGCGCGTCCTCGACCGCGCGCCCATCACCATCCAGAACGACGACATCGAGGCAATGGTCGGCGCCGCGCGCTTCGAGTCGGTCACGCTGCGCCTCTTCAAGCTCCCGAACCTCGACCGACGCTGCGAGGACCACGGCCAGATCGCCGTCTACAAGGGCACGCTCCCCGGCGCGCCCGACCTCTTCCGCCTCGACTCACACCACCTCTTCGAGGCCGGCCGCCCCGAGCGCGTCTGCGGCAACTCCGCGTCCATGCTCGCCGACACCCGGCTGGGCGCGCACTTCGACGTCGTCGGCGACACGTCCGTCCACTACGGCGCCTTCGACTGCTCCTCGACCATGGCCCACGACCAGTACGCCGACGCCGGCGACCCGTCCGCGGCGTCCTGCTGCTGACACCCAGTGCACCGCGTGTTAGAATGTGCGCGCCGAGTGAATGGGCACGGGGATTGCTTAGTTTCTCCCGTGTACACACCACGCAGGACCACCGCGGTGACGCCGTGAGCCCGAAGAGGAGACGATGACGATGACGATGAACCCATACAGAAGGCGCGCGTTAGGCGCGCTGTGTCTGGCCGCCGTGGCCATGAGCACCCTGAGCGCGTGCACGGTCATCCGCTACCGTGACCCGCCCGAGCCGCCCGAACCCGTCGAGCCGCCGCCCCCCAAGGTGGTGGACATTCTTGTCATGGTGGAGCTCGAAAGATCGACGTCCTCCCTGGCCGACGCCTACGCTGGCGCGGTCTCACAGCTCGTCGGCGGGCTCGCGCTCCAGAACGTCACCGTGCGCAAGCTCGGCGTCGCGCCCATGTACAGCCGCATCGGCGACAGCGTCCCGCTCATCTACGGCGAGGGCGACCCGAACGCCGAGTTCGGCACGCTCGCCGAAGCAATCGCCTTCTACGCCTTGGACGACGGCGAACGTTACCTGCGCGACCGCGTCGACGCAGACGGTGAGAACCTCGCGGCGATCGGGCTCGAGCTCGACACGCGCCCCGTCTACAACCCGACGACCGCGAACGCAGACGCCGCGCCCTACTTCGGCGCGCCCGCGGACGGCTTCGTCGTCGTCCAGCTCACGGCCAAGGAGCGCACGTGCGGCGTCGACGACGCCGCCTGCGCGCTCGACGGCGCCGAGCCTGGCAGCTACTTCACCTCCGTGACCGACGGCGGCCTGAGCTGGCTCGAGCTCCCCGGCGGCGACCGCCTCGGCAAGAAGAAGGTCTACCACCTCGCCATCGCCACGCAGGAGGGCGTCGACTTCGACTCCTTCGCGTCCTCGTGCGAGGGCCGGCCCGACTTCCCCGCGAACAAGCTCGACTTCATGGAGCCCTCCGCGCGGGACTACTACACGGGGCTGACGCAGCGCATCAACGACGGCGGCGGCAAGGCCGACTTCGTCGACATGTGCCTGGCGATGAGTCCCCTGAGCGCCGCCCCCGAGATGCTCTCGGTCGCCCAGGACATCCGCTCCGACCTCTGACGCCCCACCCCGAGGTCACCCCCGCGTGCGGGTGACCTCGGGCCACGAGGCCCCATGGCCACCTCCCCCC
>CAJXPN010001059.1 GCA_913058025.1 uncultured Myxococcales bacterium
TTTCTGCCTGTCTCGTGGGCTCGGAGATGTGTATAAGAGACAGTGCTCGGGTGGCTGATACGAGACAGCGGGACGACGCCGCCGTTGGCGGTGTAGCCGCCGAGCGCGAGGTGGGAGAGCGCGGCGTTTGGCGACTTCACGGCCGCGACGAGCGCGGCGAACGTGGGGTAGTTGGCGTTGTCGCTGCGCCCGGTCCACGTGTAGCGCAGGCCCGCGGGGTGGCTGTTCGTGGCGACGTTGATCCCGTTGAACGCGATCAGGTCGCCGTGGTGGCGAGAGAGGAAGTCCGTCTGGGCCTGAACCCCTGGCGCGTACGACAGCGCGCCGCTCGTCAGGATGTCGCCCTGTTGGTAGGTGCGGTTGTACTCACCGCCCTTCGGGTCGATGGACATGGTGACGTCCCAGCCGCCGGGGGCCTCGAGGATGACGTAGAGCGGCCCCGTATACGGGGGGACGACGCCGTCGGCGAGGGGCTCCTCGGAGAGCGCGTGCCGGCCCACGCCGGGGATGGCGACGGAGACGCCCGCGGCGGACGCGTAACGCAAGAAGTCTCGACGATCCATGATTCAGGGCTCCAGCGGGGGTGAGGCGACGCGCGAGGTCGTGTCAGTGGTGAATGAACGCCCAGTCTTCGAGCAGGAACATCAGGACCGCCTGCCAGGCGCGGCGCGTGTACGCCGCATCCTCGCCGCCGCCACAGTAGCCCGAGAGGCCCTGGTTGTGGGGCGAGCCCGCGATGGCCGCGGCGCCCTGCGCGCGGACGGCGCCGAAGAGGTCGAGCGCCTCGTCCACCGCGGGGGCGTCCGGGGAGACGATCTCACCGAGGATCGCCCAGTACAGGTGGGCGATGTTCTGTCGCAGCTCCGCCTCGTGGGTGACCTCGTCCCAGGTCACGTCGACGTGGGGGAAGAGGCGGCGAGCGGGCGGCGCGAGCTCCATGTCGGGCATGCCGTAACGGCACGCGACCTCGCCGGCCATGATCCGGCCGACGGACGCCATGATCGGGTTGATGGTGTCGGGCCGCAGCTTCAGGCTGGTCGAGTCGATCCCGCCGAAGAGCCCGCGGTACGACCTCGTGCTCAGGAGCGCCTCCCAGTCGTAGATCATCCAAGGCTGACCGAAGATCGTCTCGATCTTGCGGTGGAGCTGGAGGGGCGTGAGCAGGTGCGAGCGCGTGACGTCGTCGTGCGCCCACCAGTCATCGGAGGTGACGGCGCCGGGGTCGAGGTCGACGCGCCTCGTGGTGAAGTACCGGGACAGCACGACGGCTCGGTAGACGCGCTTGATGTCGTGGCCGCTTTCACGGAACCCTTGCTCGACCTGCCGCAGCCACTGCTGTTGGAGCGTGTACGCGTGGAGCTTGCCGACGTAGCCCTCCTGGCCGGAGTCGAGCGGGAGCGTGAGCGGGCGCCGCCCCATGACCGCGAGGTAGACGTTGGAGACCACTGCCTGCTCGAAGCGAGGGTCGGCCACGAGCTCCCCGGCGAGCCAACGCAGCGCCGCGCGGGACTCCTCTTCGGGCATCGTCCGGACCTCGCCCGTGGCGCTTATGAAGCCCGTGGGGAACGTGTCCGTGTACCAGCCGTCGCGCGGCGGGCGGTAGTCGCCGCCGTCGTCGAAGTTCTGGAACGCGCCGGCGACGGGGTCCACGAGGTAGTGGCACTGGCTGCACTCGGCGGCGTCCCGGACGGGGTTCTCGAGCTCGGCGACCGACTGAGAGTCGCCGCCGCCGTCGGCGGCGACCTCGAGCACGTTGGTGTTCAGGAACTGCTCGTAGGCCACGCGAGAGCGGCCGCGGTTCCTGTTGGTGTCCGTGGTCGAGTAGTAGTCGAGGTAGGACTGCGTGGTGAGGACGCCCGCGTGAGGGAAGGCCAGGCCCGAGTCGGAGAGCGTGAGGCGCGCGGGGAGGAAGCGTTCGAGGTCCTCGACGCCCTGGAAGTCCACCTGATCCTCGACGCTGTAGCTGCGCGCCGAGGCGTAGTTGACCATGACGTAGTCGGCGGTCAAGAGCTCGGTGAAGGGCAGGTCGTTCTGGGCGATGTGACGCATCAGGGCGATGGGCGCGCGCCGGAGCCCATACGCCACGTCAGACCCTGCGAGGTCGCGCGCGTCGGGGTCGGCGATGCTGTGGAACCAGTTGCGGTTGGGGAAGTGGTTCTCTCTGAGGCGTGACCCGTTGAGGTTGCGCGAGCCCCACAGGTGGAACGTGTCGTTGAGGCCCTCCTCGAGGATGTCCAGGAACGCGGGCTCGTCCATGAACGCGTCGAGGAGCTCGGGGAGCGTCGCGCTGCCGTCGCGCAGGCTCCCGAGCTCGTCGGGCGTGGGCACCCGGCCCGCGAGCGTGAGCCCGGCGCGCCAGAGCTGCTCCTCGGGGTGGAACGGCTCGAGGTCGGAGTCGATGTCGGGGACGCCTGCGGGGGGGCAGAAGCGGTCCTGGCGCTGTCTCTTATACACATCTGACGCTGCCGACGATCTACTCTGTGTAG
>CAJXPN010001060.1 GCA_913058025.1 uncultured Myxococcales bacterium
TTCCCGTGTTCCCGAGGTCGTCCGATGCGACCGCGCGGACCGTCAAAGGACCGTCTGCGGGCTGCGCGAGCGTGAGGCTCCATGAGCCGTCGGGCTGGACCGCCGCCGTGCCCACCGAGGCGTTGTCCACGAACACCTCGACCGTGGCTGCGTCTGCACCCGTGGTCGTTCCCGACACCGTCGTCAGCGTCGTCAACGCATCCCCATCACTGGGGTTACCGATGGCCACATCGGGACCGGCCGTGTCGACCTCGAAGCTCGAGGTCGTGTTGGCGGTCCGACCGAAAGGATCGGTCGCCAACACAGCGATGGTGTAGGTCCCTTCGCCCAGATCCGCGGACGTGTGAGACCAGTCCCCGTTGACGTCGGCGGTCACCGAGACAGGGGTGGCGTCGAGCGTGAAGGTCACCGTCGACCCGGGGAACGCCGTCCCCTGGATCGTCGGCGTGCTGTCGTTGATGCGCGCGCCGTCCGTCGGCGCAGTCACCGTCACGAAGGCGGACACCGGGAAGTTCGGGTCGAGGTAGTCGACCTCTCCTCCAGGAACCGAATCCAGCGCGTCCGCAGGGTCACCGTCCCCGTTCGGGTCAGCGTTCTCCAGGATCGTGGGCACGAGGTCGTCGTCGTCGTCGTCGTCGAGGTAGTTCAGGAGGTTGTCGTTGTCCGAGTCGTCCGCGACCTCGTTGACGTCCAGGATCCCGTCGCCGTCGGTGTCGAGCTCGAGGCCGCCGACGGGCGGTGTCTCCAGGACGCCGATGACGAGCGCATCCGACGGGTCGTTGGGCGTGGCGCCGTAGTTCGACCCTCCACCGATCGCGCCCGCGTTCGTCTGCGTGCCCGCCTCGCCAGCCGTGAGCTCGGAGCCGCAAACGACCGCGGACCCCTGAAAGAGGATCTTACCGCCGGCGCCGCCGCCGCCTGGCCCATGCTCGGTGGTGTTCAGGCTGCCACCCTCACCGCCCTCGACCGAGGTGAGCCCGCACGCGAGCGCGCTCGCCGAGCGCAGCACGATCGCGCCTCCGGCGCCGCCGCCGCCCTGGGCGTCTGAGCCGCCCACGATCGTCACGTCTCCGCCGCGCGCCAGGTAGTCACCTGTTCCAGCGAACTCGCCCGCTCGCATCAGGATCAAACCGCCACCGGCGCCGCCGCTCGTGCTCGCGTTGTTGTTGCCATGGCCCGCGCCGCCGCCGCCACCGAACGAGAGGTGAGAGAGCATCGAGTAGTCGAGCGCTGCACCACCCAGGCCGCCCACGTCGCGACCGTTCGAGTCTCCGCTCCACGTGAAACCGCCGAGGCCACCCTGGCCTCCGTGGCCGCCGCCTCCGCCGCCCGAGTTGTGGCAGACGCCTCCGCCACCAGCGTGCAAGAAGTTGCCTCGCCCCGTGAACGCGGTGCCGAACTGGTCGAGGCCCAGGCCCTCACCGCGGTCGATCCCGTCCGGGAACGCCTCGTCGAGCGCAACGCAATCGAAGTCGGGCGAGCCGTTGCGGGTCACGCCACCCCTGAAGCCCTGGCCGCTCACGTCGACTGACGCGTTGTTCGTGAGCGTCCCGTTCACGAGCGCGATGACCACCCCCCCGCTCAGGCCGTCCCACGCCTTGCTCGGCGTGAGCGCGCCGTCCAACGTCAGGTCCGTGTACTCGGGGACCGTGACGATCTGCGTCCCCGAGGCCGCGTAGTCGCTCTCGAGCTCGAGCTCGAGCTCGACGTTGACGCCCATCACGGCCGCGACGCGCGCGAACTCGAACTGCCCCACGCCCTGCGCCGACAGCGACACCGCCGCCTGGTCCCCCAACGCCGGGGCGCCCCCACCGAACGCCCTCGCGGTCTGCCAGATCAAGATCAGCTCGCCGACTTCGATGTCCGCAGCGCTGTCCACGCGGATGCTCGTGTCGCCCGCCGACACATCGTCGCGCAGCTCCGTGAAGTCGTTGATGTTGGCCCCTGCCGCCGGGATCGTGACCGATCCGTCCTGACCATTTCCGGATCCGAACCGGTCTGGTCCTGCGAAGGCAGGAGACGACATCAAGACACAGAGTACGCTCAACGCGCACGTCACCTTGAATCTCGTTCGTCGTTTACGACTTTGCATAACCTACTCTCCTTAAAGTGAAATTCACCGCCCCCACATTCACGTTCGCACACGCACAGCGTCCAGACGCGCCTGCGTCAGAGTCTGCCCGATCATCGCGGCCCGCTCAAATTTTGAGGTCGGGCGAGGCCTACGACCCCGACGACAACACGTCCACGGCCGGTAGATCGGCAGGAGCCCAATCCATCCCGGCCAGCTCCGAGCGCTCCAGCCACACGCAGTCCGTGTGCTCACGCAGCTCGATCGTCCCCGAGCGCAGCGTCGCCCCGTAGACGTCCAGGCGGACCGTCCTCCTCCCCGCCGGCGACTCCCCCCTCGCGATGAACCCGCCGACGTCGACGACCACGCCCCTGTCTCTTATACACATCTCCGAGCCCACGAGACAGGCAGAAAT
>CAJXPN010001061.1 GCA_913058025.1 uncultured Myxococcales bacterium
ATCTACACAGAGTAGATCGTCGGCAGCGTCAGATGTGTATAAGAGACAGACACACCAAGACCCAACGCCGCCACCACGAGCGCGGCGGCGATCCCCCAGACGAGCGCGCCGCCGCGCCGCCTCTCTTCCTCCTCGGCCTGGATGAACGCGGGCTGCGTGCGCGCGAACGCCATCCCGGGGCTCGAGCCCAACGTCGGCGTCACCGCCTTCATCGCGCTCGTCGTGTACAGCACCGGCATCGCGCGCGTCTGAGCGTCGAACACGTGCTGCTTGTTCGCGTACACGTGCTCGAACACGCCCACGAGCTCCTCGGCGCTCGGCCTCGACGCGGGCTCCTTGGCCAGGCACCGGTCGATGATCCTCGACACGTCCGCGCTGAGATCGGGCGCGAACGAGCCCACCGGCGGCGGCTCCTGGTGCACATGCGCGAAGCCCATGTTCCCTTCCGTGAACGGCAACCTGCCCGTCACGATCTCATAGAGCGTCACGCCGAACTGGTACATGTCCGCGGGCGGACCGAGCTCCCCTCCCATGATCTGCTCGGGGGACATGTACGCGGGGGTCCCCCTCACCCTCGTCCCCTTGTTCTCGAGCTCCTGGAGCGACCTCGCCAGCCCGAAGTCGATCAGCCGAACCGCGCCGTCCGACTGGACGATCGCGTTGCCTGGCTTGAGGTCTTGGTGGATCACCCCCTGCCCGTGCAGGTACGCCAGCGCGCTGCCGAGCTGGATGCCCACCCTCAACATCTCACCCTCTCTGAGCGTCCCATGCTCGGAGAACACGTCCTCCAGGTTCGAGCCCTCCACGAACTCGAACACGATCATCGCGCGCTCGTCGATCATCGCGACGTCGTAGATCGCCACCAGATTGGGATGCGCCAGCGTCGCGATGCTTCGAGCCTCCGTGAGGAAGATGTTCTGCGCCTCCTCGTTGTCCTCGAACTCCTCGGTAAGCATCTTGATGGCCACCGGACGCTCGAGCAACGTGTCCAGCGCCTTCACCACCACGCCCATCCCCCCTCGACCCAGCACCCGCTCGAACGTATAGCGGTCACCGAACGACTGCGAGCGCACCCCCGCGAGCTGCGCCGTCGCGAACATCCCCGTCGACGGCTTCACCACCGACACGTCCGCCACCACGATCCCGCTCGTCTTGCTCACCGCCACAGACGCGTTCAGCCAGTCCCCCTCCACCCGCTCGACCGCCAGGACATGCTCCCCCTCCACGAGCGGCACCTCGACGAAGCCCTCGTCGTTCGTCCACAGGTCATCACCGCCCGCGCGCACACGCACACCCGACAACGGCTCCCCATCTGCCACGAACATCACTCGAGTCATCTCACCAACCATCCAAATCAGTCGCACCTCTCGTCCCACCCACTCACACTATCAGATGCCCCATACCCATGAAATGCGCGACCCCCTGGCCAAGGCGCGCATACTTACGATGTAAACACATCGTGAGACCAACCATGACACGCCGAACCATCGCCCTCGCCGCCCTCGCCCTGAGCGCGATCATCGCCCTCTCCCTGGTCGACCCACAGGTCGCGATCGACCTCCTGCGCGACGCGGGACCCGCACAGGCCGCGCTCTTTTTCCTCTTCTACATCGCCTCCGCAGTCCTCCTCGTCCCAGGCTCCATCCTCACGCTCGCCGCGGGCTTCATCTTCGGCATGTGGCCAGGGCTCGCGCTCACGTCGATCTCGTCGACCGCCGCCTCACTCGCCGCCCTGCTCGTCGGACGGCACCTCGCCCGCGACCTCGTCGCCGCTCGCCTGGGCGACTCACCGAGGCTCCACGCGCTCGACCAGGCCGTGGCAGAGTCCGGCTTCACCGTCGTCCTCCTCACACGCCTATCCCCCCTCTTCCCCTACAACATCACCAACTACGTCTTCTCTCTCACACGCGTACGCGCCCGCGACTACACGCTCGCCTCCTGGATCGGCATGCTCCCGGCCACCGCGCTCTACGTCTCCATAGGCGCCACCGCACGCTCACTCGGCGAGCTCTCGACCTCGTCTGGGCAGGCCTCACCCGCTCGCGTCGGCCTCCTCGTCCTCGGCGCCCTCACCACGCTCGCGGTCACCACGCTCCTCACTCGCCGCGCCCGCGCCCTGCTCGACCAGCACACCGCCCCCCACGCCCCCTGAACCATCACGCCGAAGCGCCGCGCTCGATTGGTAGACACACGATCATTTTACCCGTTCCTCCCAGGTGGACGTTCACGTACCCTCCGCGTGTTCGACACCACCACGAAGCCTACAGGCACACGGAGCGCCAGGATGAGCACCCGGACGGAACACCTCGACCTCCACATCGCAGCGTACGCACAGAGCAACCGGACGCTCGCTCGGTTCGCCACCGACGGACACGGCGCGATCTTCCTCCCCACCTCCCAGGGCCTCTTCAAACGCGACGAATCCTCAAGCTGTCTCTTATACACATTCTGACGCTGCCGACGATCTACTCTGTGTAGATCTCGG
>CAJXPN010001062.1 GCA_913058025.1 uncultured Myxococcales bacterium
GCGTCAGATGTGTATAAGAGACAGGTCGACGGGCTCGGGGCGCAGCCCCATGCCCGTCGACAGGTCGATACGGGCCGTGTCGGGCTCCTGGGCGCTGCCGTCGATGACGAGCGTCGCGTCGGGGGCGCCCAGCTCGACGAGCCCGGACCTCCTCAACGCCTCGTGTTGCTCAGGCACCAACGCGCCCGACGCGATCAGCGCGTCGATCAAATCTCCGCGCTGACGCGCCGCCTCCACCACATCGTCGAGTGAGATCCAACCCCTGTAGAGGGCCGCTCGGACCATGGTCAGGTCACTCATGGGGGTCGTGCTCCTCGAATGCGGGTCAAGCCCAACATGATCAGGGTGATACGCCAACCTTGTTGCGCGCATGAGCGCGCTCGACCTACATTCGTCCTTCAGGATAAATCAGGTGGTCGACGAGGTGCGTCCGGCAAGGACGCGAGGGAGGTTCGCTGTGAGCGAGAAGAAGTTCATACACGCCTATGAAGGTGATGAAGTCAAGGTCATGTGGGACCAGCGGTTGTGTATCCACGTGGGTGAATGCGGCCGCGCGGACAACGACCTCTTCACCTCCGGTCGCGACCCCTGGTGTGCTCCCGACGAGGTCGCTCAGGGCGACGTCAAGAGGATCTGTGAGCGCTGCCCCACCGGAGCGCTGACCTTCGAGGGCGATGGCCTCGAGCCCGAGGCCGCCGCCCACAACACCGTCCACGTCGCCAACCACGGGCCCCTCTACGTCCGCGGAGACCTCGCGATCGACGGCGCCGCGGACGACATGACCGGCACGAAGCGCCGCGTCGCGTTGTGCCGCTGCGGCCTCTCCAAGAACAAGCCCTTCTGTGACAACTCCCACGAGGCAGGCGAGTTCGCGGACCGTGGCGCGGTCGGCTCCGAGGGACCCGGCTACGAAGCCGCCGGCGGCGAGCTCTCCGTCCAGGCGCTGCCGAACGGTCCGCTACTCCTCAACGGGAACTTCGACATCGTCGCGTCCTCCGGACAGGTCGCCTTCCGGGGCACCAAGGCCGCGCTGTGTCGCTGCGGGCATTCCAAGAACAAGCCCTTCTGCGACGGCGCGCACAAGGCCGCGGGGTTCACCACCGACGGGTGAGGCCACCCTCACGCGCGCTCGACTCCGAACGCACTCGGCAGCTCCCCCGTGAGCGCCTTGAACGCGCGCGTGAACGCGCTCGGGCTCTCGAACCCGACCTCGAACGCCACGTCTCCCACCGCCGCTCCCTCCGCCAGGCGCTCCATCGACCGAATGAGGCGCGCCTGGCGGACGTACACCCTCCACGTCATGCCGAGCTCGGACCGAAAGCGACGCGTGAGCGTGCGCTCGGACACGAACGCGGCGCGCGCCGCTCCCTCGAGCGTCGCCTCCGCCAGGTGCGCTCTCGCCCAATCCGTCGCCCTCCTGAGCTCCTCGGACTCCGGCGCGGGCAGCCAGAAGTCCCACCTCGCCCGCTGCCATCTCGACACGAACAGCTCGATCATCAGCCCGAAGAACCTGCGCGCGAGCGGCTCGCTCGCTCGAGCTCTGCACCACTGAGTCGCCTCGATCACCATCTCGCGAGCCAACGGTGGCATCGTGAACACCGCCACCCCATCGGGCGCTCCCTGCGCGGCGTCCTGCCTCACGTACGTCGTGCGCAACGACGCGCGTGCCGTCGTCACGCGGTGCGGCGTTGCCGCCGGAATCCACGCGCCTCGACCCGGCGGCAGCAACCACGTCGCGCCGTCGACCACGACCGTCAGCGTCCCGCTCGACGCATACAGCAACTGATGCGTGCCGTGATGATGCCAGCCCGAATCGAACGCCTCGAGCTCGTCCTCGTGACCGTACGCCTCCCACTCTTCCTTCATTCACTCATTCCTCGGTTGGCGCCCAGGAGCCGATGACTGTCACTTCGAGGATAACGCGCCACGGCGGACGCTCATAGAGTCCTCGACGTCGGACGGATGCACCGTCCCAACTCAAGGAGCACACCGTGTCCAGACACATCGCCCTCGCCGCCGTCCTCTCCACGCTGACCTCGCTCGCGCCCCTCGCATGCTCCACCACCGACGGCGCCTCTCGGGAGGACGCGCCGAGTGGAACCGTCGGGACCTTCACCTCCGGCGCCGGAGGCTTCGACACGCACACCTACTATTACGACTCGGGCGAGGAGGTCGTCGTCTTCGACACCCAGTTCACCCCGGCGCTCGCCGAGCAGATGCTCGCCGACATCCGCGCCACGACCGACTCTCCGATACGCTACGTCGTCGTCACCCACGCCAACCCGGACAAGTTCAACGGCGCCTCGGTCTTCCAACGTGAGGGCGCCACGCTCGTCGTCAGCCAGGATACCGCCGACGCGATGCCCGCGGTCCACGACTACAAGAAGGCCTTCTTCGTGGGCGCAGGCATGTTCACCGAGCAGACCTACCCCTGTCTCTTATACACATCTCCGAGCCCACGAGACAGGCAGAAATCTCG
>CAJXPN010001063.1 GCA_913058025.1 uncultured Myxococcales bacterium
CGAGATTTCTGCCTGTCTCGTGGGCTCGGAGATGTGTATAAGAGACAGTCGTAGATCCCCGCCTCGAACCACTTCTCACTGGCCGGCTTGATGAACCGACGGCCCTCGAGTGCCCTCGCCTCCTCCAGACTCATCGCCGACACGCTCCTCCCGAGCGCCCACTCGGGGCACCTCGCCAGCCAGTCGTCCCCGACGTCCTCGAGCGTGACGCCGAGGTGCCCTGCGATCCCATGCGCCACGAGCGTCTCCGCATAGATCACCGCCCCCGACGCGCGCTCCCCCGACGCCTCACGCGCCGACCAGGTCGTCACCCGCCGCACATCCCAACCACGCGCGAGCGCCTCTCGGCGTAGGCGGATCGAGTCCTGCGTGTACCTCGGCCCCAACCACAACGTCCTCGTGTTCGACATCAGCTCGAGACCTCCCCTGCGCGCGTCTCGATCGACAACCGGTGCGCCTGCCTGAGCGGCTCCGGGATGCGGTACTCACCCGCCACCGACAACACCAACGCCGTCGCCGTCTCCACGTCATAACCCCACCCCGGCGACGTGAACACCGGGTTCGTCCCCTCCTGTGTCCTGAGCGCGTGCCCGATGACCTCACCCCCGTCCACCATCTCGGACCTCGACCCAGCCTCGGCCCCTGGCGGCTCATAGCTCCCGATCAGCCGCTTCTTCGCGCACCCGATCGTCGGCACCCCCAGCGCCCACCCCAGCAGGCACGCCAACCCGAACCTCCTCGGGTGCGCGTAGCCGTGGCCGTCGATCAGGAACACGTCCGGCACCACGTCCAGCGCCCGAAACGCCGGCATCAGGCAGCTCGCCTCCCTCAACCCGAACAGCCCAGGCACGTACGGGTAGCCCGGCGGCCCCGACCAGGTCGCCTCCGCCACGACCTCCAACGTCACCGCGTCCAGGACCACCACGCCCGCGTGCGCCTCGTCCGTCTCCTTGTCGTAGGCCACGTCCGTCGCCCCCACCAACCTCACGCCCACCGGCCCCGGCGACATCCGCAGCTCGGCCGCCAGCCGCTCCTGCCTCGCCTTCGCCTCGTCGGGATCCGCTATCAGCTCGATCTCGTTCCGGAACTCCATGCCTTCTCCTCTCTCTCTTGGCTCCGCAGGGCTGCTCTTTCTCTGGCTACGCAGGGCTCGCACAGCCCCCACTTCGGTCGAGGCGCACGACCATAACCTACGCTTCGCTCCGGTTACTGCCCATGCCCCGCATTTCGGCAGCGAATCATGCTCCCACCTGTTCGCCTGAGTCGAAGCTGCTGGTGCGGGTCGCGAAACAACGTGGGAGCGCCTGTCGAACCTGTGAGCCGCCAGGGCCCAGCGCGAAGTCGCCCTCTTGAACCACCAGCCAAAATCGGACGGTGATGCTGCTCGAATCGCGAACCACACAAAGCTCTCTTCGGATCCGCGGAAAGCACTCATCGAGCGCAACCGTTCGCTTTGGCCACACACTGATTGCGCCACACCACACGATACGTTACACCTACGCAAGACACTGTAATAGCTAAGATAAACACATCGTCAAACACGCATGGCACACGAAATGCTATTCACGTCGATGTAAGATTCAAGACGCCCCCTGGCCACAGGAGGCACATTTCAGCGGATCCAACCGCCGAAATCGACCGCGACGGAGCACGCATGACACACAGACTGACCACCCTCGCCTCGATCGGCGCCATCACGGCGACGCTCTTTGCATCAAGCTGCGCACAGACGGTGGGAGACATCGACCGCGTCCAACCCAACTACTGGGACAAGGGCGACCTCGACGGCACCTGGTACGTCCGCCAGACCACAGTAGACGCCCCCTACGACTCGTCGAGCGCCATGGTCGGCTCAACCTCCTCGATGGAGAAGATCCGGTGGGAGATCCAGGAAGACGTCCTCATCGGCTACCGCGTCTACGAGCGCGAGCTCGGTCAAGACCCCAACGTCGGTGAGCGGATCGACGGCGAGGACACGTACGCTGCAGGCTACGAGCAGGGACGCAACGACGAGTACAAGGAGTCTCCTGTCCTCGCTTACTCCATCCGCGGCCACTTCGACATCCAGCGCGCGTACAACACCGCCACCGGTGAGCAGACGAACCTGCTCGTGGAGAACTACTCCGACCGCCCTTGGTACGACCGCCAGTTCATCCGCGTGGACTGGTCTCGCAACCTCATCGAGAACCCGTTCGTGATGTCGACCTCGACGGACGACTACGCCAACATCTCCTTCTTCGTCCAGGCGAACGAGGGCGGTGAAGATGCGTTCCATGAGGAGCGCGACGAGGACGGCACGCTGCGCTACTTCGACGTGACAACTCGCATGTCGATGATGCCCAACTTCTGGGCCTGCAGCTACGTCCAGGGCGTCGGCCAGGCCGTGCGCGGCGACTGCGACGCCGACGAAGTCGAGATGCGCACCAGCCTCTACAAGTTGCCCGAGCTCGAGCCTGTCTCTTATACACATCTGACGC
>CAJXPN010001064.1 GCA_913058025.1 uncultured Myxococcales bacterium
CGAGATTTCTGCCTGTCTCGTGGGCTCGGAGATGTGTATAAGAGACAGCCTCGGGGTTCGTCCACGTCAGCTCGATGAGGAGCTTCTCGTTGGGCTGGGCGCGGATGAAGACCTCCGCGACGTTGCACGAGAGGAAGTTCGAGTTGTCCCTCACGCGGAGCGTGGCGCGGTAGTCGCCGGCGAGCAGGAGGCGGAACTGACGCTTCTTGAAGCTGCCCGGTTCGGTGTCGAGCGGCTCGAGCGGGGGCTCGATTCCGTCGGGGCCGGTGACCTCCCACTGCCAGTTCTCCTCGGCGTCGGGGATGAACCCGTCGTCGGTGGAGAGCGACCCGTCGAGGACGATGTACTGGAGGGGGATGGCAGAGACCTGCGCGCGCGGGACGCCGCCGCCGCCTCGGATGAGGCCGTTGGCGACTGCCGTCGGGCACAGGCCGTTGGCGCCGCGGCCGAGCAGCTCGAGCTCGAGCTCGGGAGAGATCGGGTCGTTCGAGGTGATGATGATCTTGCCGAGGTCGGTGCCCTCGGAGCCGGGGGTGTAGTTGACGAGGAAGGTCTCGCTCTCGCCCGGGTCGAGCGCCAGGGTCTGGTCGAGCGCGCCGTCTTCGTCGACGTCTAGCGACTGGAGGTCGAGCTCGAACTCCTCGTCGATGGTGTTCTCGGTCAGGTCGATGCCCGAGATCTCGAGGACGCGGGATCCGCAGTTCTCCATCTTGACGAGCTTGGGGGTGGCGGTGCCGACGGGCGACTGGCCGAAGTTGATCGCCGCCGAGGAGACGAGCAGGCACGGCTGGTCGGCGTTGGCACGCACGGGGATGATCGTGCGGCCTCGGTCCTCACTGTCGGTCGAGCCAGTGGAGTCGTTCGAGACCACGGCGATCTCGCCGGAGTCGGCGGACTCGCCGAGCGGGCGGTAGCCGATGCGCATCGAGAGGACGTAGGCGTCAGGGTCTGCCGACGCCTCGCTGGAGTCGTAGGGCTTGAGCGTGAGCGGGAAGCGCGACGCGGGGATCGACGTGGGGTCGATGCGGAAGTCGCCGCCGCCCGAGTAGTTGGGCGGCTCGAAGATGATGAGGTCGGACAGGCCGTCGTTACGGATGATCAGCGTCTGCTCGGTCTCGTCGCCCACGCCGCGGCGCGGGAAGCCGACCTGGCGCGGGATCGCGGTCAGGTCGGGGAGGCTGGCGAGCGTGTCGATGTTGGCGGAGGCGTCCTCGTCGACGTACTGAGGATCGCTCGAGACGACGACGAAGCGGCCGCTGTTGGCCTTGGGCGAGGTCGGCGCGTACTGGACCTCGATGACGTACTCGTCGTTGCCCTCGATGACGAGAGGGTCGTCCTCGGAGAGCGACGGGGGGTCGACGAGCGAGATTCCGTCGATTGACCCTCCGTCGCGAGGCTCCAGGCGCAGGCTGAAGACCCTGAGCGCGTCCGACGACGTGTTGCGCAGGCGCAGCTCGCGGACCTCGGCGTCGCCCACGCGGACCTGTGAGAACGAGACGTTGCCTGGCGTGAGCACGAGGCTACCCGACGGGGTGACGGTGATCTGGGGTTCGTTGCCACAGTCGCCACAGGCAGGGATGACACAGAGCGTCAGCGCGAAGAGCGTGACGAGCCGGGCGATCGAGTCCTTGGTGTGATGCATGGTTCCCGTTGGATTCGTTCTGAGGTTGGTCATGAGTTTGGGCTCGTGCGTGCGCGTGGCGGCGACCCGGGGGCCGCGGAGCAGGCCGCTTTCGATGAGTGGGACGCGTACGTCCGTGAGCGTCTAAGTGGTAGACATTCGCGGAGTGAGAGTCAATCACGTGGCGCTCCGGGGCGCTTCTCAACATCGCCCACGGGGTGTATACAACACCCAGCAAGTTCAACATGTGATGAAGTCGAGGGTTAGATGGCTGCCGACGGGCTCGCCGAGCAGATCCAGGAGACGCTGCTCTCGGTGTTCAGGAAGGGGACGAGGCATCAGGTCGAGAAGCTCGCCACGGTCGGGGCCTTCGTGGCTCTTAGCGGGCTGAGTGTCGCCTGGGGGTTGAGCGGGAAGGGGCCTGAGAACATCCTCGGCGCGGACTTCGGGACCGAGCTCATCAAAGAGATCAACAAGAGCACGTACTACCTGGCGAACAACTCCAGGGACGACTGGACGAACCTGCGCGTCGTCATCAACAACAGCTACCTCTACAAGTCCGAGGAGCAGCTCTCTGGCAAGCGCCAGAACCTGGGCCCGAAGGACTTCAAGTACTTCTATTACATCCCGAGGGTCTGGGGGACCCAGCCGACCGACGTCCTCGCCGACTCTCCGAAGTCCGGGCCGATCGCGCCGTCGACGCTGGAGCCCAAGACGGTGAACATCCGCTCGGATGAAGGCCGCATCGACATCAACCTGTGAGCGCGGTGCGTCGAAGACGCGACGCCCGCGGCGCGATCTACATCCTGTCTCTTATACACATCTGACGCTGCCGACGATCTACTCTGTGTAG
>CAJXPN010001065.1 GCA_913058025.1 uncultured Myxococcales bacterium
CGCCAAGGCCCGCTGGGCACTCCCACGCGCACCACAGAGCAAGAACAGCCGCCGTATCCGGAGCCCCTCGCCGCAGGCGGGGGGCGCCAAGGGCCGAAGGCCCGGCGGCGGGGGTTACTGCCCCGCACCACACTCACCGCCTACCCGAACGCTCCCAGACTGCCCCGCACCACCAACCCCTCTAGTCGTCCAGATCCCAGGGGTTCTGCCGCATCGACTTCGCCTGGGCGGTGAGCCTGAGCACCGCGCCGATCTGGAGCGGGAGCGTCGCCGCGGCGAGCGCGACGATGTTCCTCAGGTCCGCCGCGGGGACGCGGTCGAGCACGAACAGGTACGTCAGGAGCATCACGAGCGAGCCGATCCCGCTGAACATCACCGCCGAGGCCATCGCCATAAGCGAGCCCTCTCGGCCCACGCCCGCGAGCGTGAGCGCGGTCGACGACCACACCGCGTGCGCCAGCGACGAGAGCGCCGTGGTCACGCACCAGAACTCGAGCAAGTCGAACACCGCTGCGGCGTCGTGGGTCACCCCGGCCAGGCACGAGCCGACCAGCGCGCCAGCCAGCGTCATCATGATCGCGAGCCCGCCTCCGGCCGCCATCCTCCACTCGTCCAGGGTCCCGTCACGGACACTCCGCCTCTTGTCTCGCTCCATAGCTCGCCTCCTCGACCCACGCGACCCCAACGTCAGGATCGCGCCCTCATGGTCCATACATGGTCGATATAATACAAATCGGCGGGTCGTTTGATTTCGACGCGTCGTTGTCCCCTCCGCGCACCCGCTGCTATAGTCGCGTCGTAACACGACACACACGCCCATGAGGATCCTCAGATGGAGGACATCAAGCCCCCTCGTCAGCGCCGCGATCCGCGCGTCGCCGCGCGCCTCGACGTCAACCTGCAGATGCCCAAAGGCACGCACAACTACGTGACCGACAACGTATCCTACAGGGGCATCTACATCGCCTGCGAGGAGCCGCTCTCGCTCGGTCGGCTCGTGCGCTTCTGCACGAGCCTGCGTGAGGGGGGCGACCCCGTGCAGATGCTCGGGTTGGTGGCGCACAGGGTCAACAGGACCGAGGCCGAGGAGGCGGGCATCAAGCCGGGCATGGGCTTGAACCTGTTCGCGCTCGGGCCGGATCACCAGCGCGCGTGGCGCCACTTCGTGCGCACCGCGTACGAGGCCGACCCTCGCGCCCGCGAGCACGTCCGCTCGACCGAGTTCCCCCGCATCCGCCTCGCGCTCCCCGACGTCGACGCGCTGCGCGCCTTCGCCCAGCACAACGTCCCCGAGGGGAACATCTTCCTGCGCAGCGCGGACCTCCACCCCCAGGGCTCACGCGTGTTCCTCGACCTCTCCATCGGGAGGTCTCAGTCGGCGGTCGCCGTCGAGGGCATCGTCATGGAGTTCGTCGAGGCCCCGCGGCAGAACCGCGGCATGAGGATCTCGTTCACGGACCCCGACCTCGCCCAGTCCCACCTGCTCGCCCACATCGACGCGCAGTAGGCGCCGCAGGCGCACCCAAAAAATCGCGCCCGCCGCCCTCGCCTCCTATCATGACGCACGCGACGACCCACGGACGGGTCCCACTTCACGCGTTCGCCAAGGAGGCATCATGACCGCGCCACACCCTCGCCCCTTCCCTGCGCTCCCCGAGTCCATCGAGCGCGTCCACATCATCGGAGTCTGTGGCACCGCCATGGGCACGCTCGCGGCCATGCTCACGCAGATCGGCCTGGACGTGCGCGGCTCGGACGCCATGGCCTACCCGCCCATGAGCACCTGGCTCGAGGAGCGCGGCGTCGAGATCATGCTCGGCTACGACGAGGCGAACCTCGACTGGGGCCCCGACCTCGTGGTCGTCGGCAACGTCTCGCGCGCGACCTACGCCGACGCCGTGGCCACCCGCGAGCGCGGCATCCCCTACGTCAGCCTGCCCGAGGCCCTCCGACACTTCTTCATGTCCGACACGCGCAACCTCGTGGCCACGGGGACCCACGGCAAGACCACCACGACGGCCATGCTCGCCTGGATCCTGACCCACGCAGGGCGCGACCCATCGTTCCTCGTCGGCGGCATCGCCAACAACTTCGGCGCGTCCTTCCGCCTGGGCGACGGCGGCCTCTTCGTCATCGAAGGCGACGAGTACGACACGGCCTACTTCGACAAGGTCCCCAAGTTCTGGCACTACGCGCCAGCCGTCGCGACCATCAACAACATCGAGTTCGACCACGCCGACATCTACCCCGACGTCGCCTCCATCGAGCACGTGTTCGCGCGCTTCGCGAGCCTGCTCCCCGACGACGGCGTCCTCTGGGTCAACGGCGACGACCCGCGCGCGCTCGGCGTCTCCGAGCACCGCGCCTCGATCCGCAAGACCTTCGGCCTGGGCCCCGACTGCGACCTCCGCGCCCACTCCATCACCTGTCTCTTATACACATCTCCGAGCCCACGAGACAGGCAGAAATCTCG
>CAJXPN010001066.1 GCA_913058025.1 uncultured Myxococcales bacterium
GTCCACCACCACGGGCGCGCCCGCGGCGCGCTCGCGAAGCGTCCTCGCCACGACCTCCACGATCTCCACCGTCGGCAGCGCGCCGACCTTGATCGCCGCGGGCGCCACGTCGTCGAACACCGCGTCGAGCTGCGCGCGCACCTGCTCGGGTGTGGCCGGCCACACCCGCCGCACGCCGGCCGTGTTCTGCGCGATGATCGAGGTCAGCACGCTCCAGCCGTGCGCGGCGTGGTCCCGGATGACGTGCAGGTCGACCTGCACGCCCGCCGCGCCGCTGGGGTCCGAGCCCGCGATCGTGAGAACGCTCGGTGGGTGTGTGGGATCTCTGGTCATGTGCGCCGTCTTCGAACCGGGCCTTCGCCCGAACAGGGGAGGGCGGCGGGGAGCGCTTGCCCCTCGCCTCCGCTTGTTGCAAAGTAACACGCCCAGTCCGCTTGGCCACGAGGTCGGCATGTCTACACGCCATCAGGTGTACCTGATCCCCGGGTTCTTCGGGTTCTCGACCCTCGGGGGGCTCTCCTATTTCCGTCAGATCCGCGAGACCCTCGCGGATGTGTTCATCCGCCGCGGCTGCTCCGTCGAGATCATCGACGTCAAGACGCTCCCGACGGCCTCGCTGCGCCACCGCGCGCGCAAGCTCGTGATGACCGTCGAGGAGAACGGCGGGCACCTGCCCGGCGTCCACGTCCACTTCATCGGGCACTCCACCGGCGCGCTCGACGCTCGCCTCGCCGCCTCCCCGAGCGTCGACCTCGGCCTCGACGTCCAGCGCGACGTCGCCGCCAACCTGCGCACCATCGTCTCCATCGCTGGCGCCCACTACGGCACGCCGCTGGCGAACTTCTTCACCACCGTCTACGGCAAGAACCTCCTCTACCTGGTCACCCTGCTGATCATCGTGGGCCTGTGGCGGCGGCCCATCATCGCCATCGGCTCGCTGCTCGGCGTGTTCGGCAAGATCAACAGCCTGCTCGGCCTCGACGAGACCATCGTCCACCAGCTCACCAACCAGCTCCTCAAGGACTTCACCCCCGCCGCCAGGGACGAGGTCCGCGCGTTCCTGCGCTCGGTCCTCGACGATCAGGGCGTCATCATCCAGCTCACTCCAGAGGGCATGGACCTGTTCAACGCCGCCGTCCTCGACGACCCCGACGTCCGCTACGTCTCCTACGCGACCGCCGCGCCCGCCCCCACCAAGATCATCAAGAACATCACCCTGCGCCACGCGCTCACCCCCCTGAACAAGGTCCTCTACAGCCTCCTCTGGACCCTGACCTCGCGCTCCCACGCCGGCTACCCCTACCACCCCCCGGTCGCCTCGGTGGACGCGATCACCGGCCGGCCGCTCCCGTTCGTCGTCAACGAGCGCACCAGCGACGGCGTCGTCCCCACGCTCAGCCAGATCTGGGGTGAGTTCCGCGGCGTCGTGCGCGCCGACCACCTCGACGTGCTGGGCCACTACCTCCGCGGCCCCTTCGACGTGCGCGACGGCGCCGACTGGTTCGGCTCGGGCGCCAAGTTCGACCGCGACGCCTTCGAGTGGCTCTGGGAGGACATCGCCGGGATCCTCATCGACTCCGCGCGCCGCGTCGTGGCGAAGGGCGCCGAGCAGGAGTGAGCTCCCGCCCGGCGACATTCTTCGACCTCGACGCGGAACTTCTCGTCCGCCCCGTTGTCACACACTCCGAGACAACAAAGACGCAAAGGGGAGCGCCGACCCTGACGCCAACGCCCGCCACACCCACACGTGGCGAGGGCGCGGTGGTGTCCTGGGAGCGGTGCGCCTCGTCACGGAGCAGACCATGCACGACCCCATCGCACGCGACGACCTGAGCGCCTATTCGGAGCGCTACCTCGCCGGCCAGGACGGAGACACCCTCGAGATCGCCATGGTCTGGGGCGACCACGTCCTCTCCGTCACCCAGCACCCCGGCGCCCGCGTCGTCACCGTCGGCAGCGCGGCCTCGAGCGACTACGTCATCGAGGCCGACGAGGTCCCCGAGGGCCCCTTCCCGCTCGTGCTCGAGCAGGGCGGCGCCTACTACCTCTGCGTGACCGCGGCGATGCGCGGCGTCGTCCAGCAGTCGGGCCACCGGTGGACCCTCGAGGAGCTCATCGCCGCCGGCGGCTCCACGCCCTCGAGCTCGCTCCCCGGCGCCTCGCTCGTCCCGCTGCCCGCGCGCTCGAGCGCTCGCCTCGACCTCGGCGAGGTCACGCTGCTGATCGCGTTCACCGAGCGCGCCGAGGTCATCGGCGGGCTTGGCGGGGTCGACCCCCAGCCCCTCGGGTACGTCCTCTCGTCGGCCTTCGTGCACATGGCCTTCATCGCGCTCGCGCTGACGATCCCCGCCGACGTCGACGCCTACGAGCTCGACACGGTCGCCTCCCAGGATCGCTTCGCTCGCCTCGCGGTCGCGCCCGCCCAGCTCGAGGTCCCGACCCCGGAGCCCGAGGCCGAGGACCTCTCCCCGTC
>CAJXPN010001067.1 GCA_913058025.1 uncultured Myxococcales bacterium
CCTTCACGTGTCCGAGGACGCGCCGCGCTCGAGCGCGGCGCGTCTTCGTTTGAGCGCGTCGACGGGGTCCTCCAGCCGCTCGGGGGTCTGGGCGACGAGCTCGTGGTTGCGCCGCGCGATGGACGCCGAGACGGGGTCCTCGACCTCGGAGCACTCGATGGCCGCGCGCATGGAGTCGGGGAGGGCGGCGAGGACGTCGGCGAGCTGGACGGCGCGCTCGGCGCGAGCGCGCGCGCGGCCCTCGGCCTGCATGGCGTCGAGGACCGAGGCGCGCACGCACTGGATGACCGGGTCTGGGGTGCGCCGAAGGAGCGCGACGGCGGTCTGAGGGTTGAGCGGCGCGCCCTCGCGCAGTGAGAGGTCGGGGTGGAAGGAGACCATGTGGAACGAGGGCGCGCCCTCGATGGCGCCGTAGGCGGCGTGGACGGCGCGCCGGAAGTCGTCGAAGGGGCGGGTGTCGAGCCAGGGGTCGTCCTCGCCCCACGTGACGAACGTGAGCAGGCCGATGGCGAGGTCGGGGTCGGCGATGGCGCGGGCCGCGAAGTCTGCGGCGACGCGGGCCGGTTCGTCACGCGCGTCGCGGGCCATCCAGGTCATGCGCGCGACCTCGCCGCGCTCGCGGGCCCGGCGAGAGAAGGGGCAGAGGTTGAGGTCCTCGACGACCTCGGAGACGTAGCGTTCGTGGAGCTCGAGGATGGCCGCGAGGGTGTCGTCGTCGGGCTGGCTCATGACGGCCAGGCCTCGAGGTCGGGGTCGTCTCCGGTGAGCGCGATGGCGTCCTCGACGTCGCGCTGGGTGGCGAGCGCGTTGAACTTGTTGAGGTGGCGCACGGGGAAGCCGC
Source organism: uncultured Myxococcales bacterium (assembly GCA_913058025.1). GTDB lineage: Bacteria > Myxococcota_A > Bradymonadia > Bradymonadales > Bradymonadaceae > CAJXPN01. The sequence continues at coordinate 842 of CAJXPN010001067.1, forward strand.
GGCGAGCGAGGACGCGCCCGAGCAAGCGAGCGCGTGCGCAGCGCCCGGGTGAGGGGTCGCGCCCGAGCGCGCAGACGCGCCGGCCGTCCGCGAGCGCCGCGGCGACGCGTGAGAGGCCGTCGCGGACCTTCTCCAGTCGGTAGAGCTTGCGGTAGTCGAGGCGTCCGCGGGTGCGCACGCCCATGGTGTTCTTGTGGGCGCCGAGCTCGGCGCCCAGGTCGAGGTGCTCGACCTCGAAGGGGGCGAGCGCGGCGGCGACGGCGCTCGGCGAGACGTCGAGGCGCTCGAGGTCGAAGGGCGGCGCGCGCAGGTCGACGACGAGCTCGACGTCGAGCCACTGGAGACGCCGGAAGAGGTGCTCGGCGAGCAGGTCTCCGACGCCGAGCGTGTAGAGCGCCGCGTTCGGGGTGGCCTCCTCTTCGGGCGCGTCCAGCTCGCCGGCGGCGTCCTGCGCGACCTCGGGCGGGCCGCTGGCGGAGGGTCGTGGGTCCTGAGAGGTCATTGCTTGGCCGAAGACTCACCGATGAGCGCGTGCAGGGTCTGCGCGGCGAGGTCGAGTGAGCCGGGGTCTGGGGCGTGTATGACGAGGGTGGGGGTTCGGCAGGACGTGTCGAAGAGCGCCTGGGCTCCTGGTGCGTCCGTGGCGAGCCGGGATCGGATCCACGCGAGCAGGAGGTCGCGGTCCTTCGAGGACATCTTACCGTCGAGTTCGACGCGGAGTTCGTGGGCGTGTGAGGTCATGGCACCATGGGGTCAACAGGGGACTACAGGTTAGAGGTAATGAGGGGTCGTGTCGACGGTGGAGGCTTCACAGCCGCGGGCGAGGTGTGCGAGGGTGATGGGCGGGCGCGACCACGGATGGTCGAGGCCCGAGGGCGCGTGTCACGCGCCCATGAGGACAGGGACGTCACGCATTCAAAGAGAGGACAGACATGATCGCCTGGCGGTCGCAGGGGGAAGGAGCCATCCGGCATCTGAGCGCGCAGCTCGAGGCGAGCCCGAGGCGCGCGCGCGCGGTGCTCGACGAGATGTCGCCAGTGGACGGCGGCGCGCTCGACAAGCTGCTCGGGTTCTGGCGCGCGCTCGACGGCGCGCTCGACGCGTGGGTCGAGGTGAACCCGGAGTGGGGGCAGCTCGTGCGCGAGTCGATGAGGGGTTTGAGCGGCGCGAAGCGAGCGCGCGCGGAGCGGATGTTGGAGCGCGCGGTGGGGCGCGCGCGCTCGCCCATCGATCTGTGCGAGGAGAGGGACCTGGCGCAGCGCAGGTTCTTCAAGGCGAACCATCGCCTTGACGCGGACCTGTCGCCTTACCTGGACTGGGAGGCCAAGAGGTCGTGCTACACGCTGCGGCTCGAGCAGATCGGGGCGAGGTACGTGGAGCTCGAGCGCGCCGACGAGATCGAGCTGTTGCTGTGGCGTGAGGCCGTGGCGGCGCATCTCGAGCGTCAGCTCGACGCGCTAGGCGAGGCGTCGGGGGTCGGCGCCGGGTGGTGAGTCGATGATTCTGCTTTGGTGATGTGTTAGCGTGAGCGCGAGCATAGATCACCAATACAGAAGAGCGTCGAAGATGAAGAAGGGACTGTGGCTGTCTCTTATACACATCTCCGAGCCCACGAGACAGGCAGAAATCTCG
>CAJXPN010001068.1 GCA_913058025.1 uncultured Myxococcales bacterium
GGGGCGGGCCGGTATCAAAGGGAGGCGGGTCCGTGTCGAAGGTGGCGTCGAAGCCGCCGTCCGGGTCCAGGCCGCCGTCGTCGTCGCGATCGTCCTCGGCGCACTCGCCCTGGATGCATACGCGCCCGCCGCGGCACTCCGAGTCGTCCGTGCAGACACGTTGGATGTCGCTGCGCCCGCACGACGCGAGCCCCCACACCGCGAACGTCATCAACGCCGCGTTCTTGATCACAGATCTCATCAACCGCCACCTCGTGTTGCACCCACCGGAGGGCGCGCCCATCAACTCACGCATACATCTCGAGACCTTCGGCCTCGCTCTAAAGCTTGACGCCCGAGAACATTTTGCTGCGCGCGAGCTGACGCTCGCGACGCAGCGCGTACTGAATGATCGCGCCTGAGTGGATCTCGGAGATCGCGCGGAACTCGATGGCCACGCCGCCGCGATCGCCCGTGCGCACCCGCAGCACCTCCGCCATCGCGAGCACCTGCGAGACCATCGTCGTCGGCAGCCTCATGCGCACCTCGACGAAGTCACCGTTGGCGAGGTGGTCGAGCGAGTCCGAGCCCTCCCTCGGGAGCCACAGGCCGCGATCGTTGAGCACGACCCAGCGGCTCTCGACGAGGCGATCACCGCGCAACACCTCGACCTCGCGCTGGATCTCGGCGAGCTGTCCGCGCAACGCGCGCACCTCGCGCAGCATCGTGGCCATGCCGCGCGGCAGGTCCTCCTCGCGGCTCCCCCACTCGCTCAGCCCCGCCTGCGCGCGCTCGTCGTCCACGACCGCGATGTCGAGGATCCTCGACTCCAGCGCCGGAATATCCGGCTCCTCGATCTTGACGATCGTACAGGGAAGCAGCGCGCGCGCTCGCACGGAGCTGCGCCTGTCCTCGCCATCGATTCCTTCCGACTCTGACTTCTCGTTCAGGCTCATCCGCTCGCTCGCTCCCAGGGTCTGTGGCCACGCGTACCTACACGATCGTACATACGCGCAAACCTAACAGTCATACAGATTTTGCGAGGTGAGTCCAGCGCGGGGGCTCGGCGCGGGCGGTGGGAGGCAGACTGCAGACGGGTCGGGAGGGCGCCTCTCACTCCCGTAGAAGAACTCCTCACTGGTGATCTTCCCTTCACGCACCGTCGACACGACGATCTCGTCGATGCCGAGTCCAGGTATTCGTACCCAAGCCCGCGTCATGGCTCGCCGCGCTCGGAACCCCTGCTACGAGCGGGTCATGACCCGACGGCAGGCACGCTCTGTCGGCGCTCGTGGGCGCTCCTCATCCACACCGTATTCATGAGGCTGCCACGAAGCTCCGCACCGCCTCGTCCAACACCCGAAACGTGGCCGCGTCGTCCGACCCGAGGTCGACGCACGTGTATGGACACTCGAACACGTCCATCAGCGATTTCACTACGGAATCGACCTCCTCTTGCGTCGACTCGGCCCTGACGTTGACGTGTACGAATACCCTGGGCGACGAATCTCCCATGTTGTGCCGAAGCTGCAACACACGCCCGAAGCAATAGAGGTTCTGAGCATGACGAACACGTCGAGTATCCGCCACGAACACGACCGCGTCGAGTGAGTCGAGGTAGTCGGGAAAGCGACTGTGCTCGAAGAGATTCGTCGAGAAGCTCGCGAGCTCGACGGACACGTCGCCCCCGTCCGCATCACTCACACCCCAGTCAGGCAACTCTGCCTCGAGCCACAACGCGTCCCCGTCGATTCGTCGCACTGCTCTCAGATCGTCTCCGTACAGGTGCACGTACACGGACCTGAAGGACGACCTTTTTCCCACCAACCCTGGCCCCACATATCCGACACGCATCTCTCGAACCTCGTCAAAGCCTCATGAAACGGCGCCCTTCCGCGCACGTGAAACAAAGTGAAACACAACAAGGGTCGCGCCAAACCCACCCACTGAACACATGCACAGCACGCATAACCGGTGACACGCTCAACCTCGAACACGAGAAGCGTTCCGTTGAAAGCGCTGCTCGTCCCACGCCGTGAGCATGAGCTCGAAGCATGCCTGCATCGCGTCTCCAGGAGCGCCCTCACACTGAAACCAGTAGTCGGCTCCCAGACGTCGTAGGTCTCCCAGGCCAACATCGAAGGCGGCCGTAAAATAGAAGAGCGGCAAGAGGTGCTTCAGCTCCTCGACCAACCCCTTGCCGAGTTCGCGCGCCAGCACCTCGAGCGTAGCCAAGAGACTCCTCGTCTCGATCGCCTTCGAGCGAAGCAGGTTCACGATGTGTGGCTCTCTCTCTGTCATTCGCCCCATCTCTCCCTCCTCATGCTCGGCCGCCGGGGGTGAGGATACCACCGGAAGTCGACCGGGTATTGCAGCTCGATGAGGAGCGAGGGCAAGTGATGTGATGCGGTCGGGCGAGGTATCGAGAAGGCGTTTCGTGTGGTGCGAGGCGGTTTTGGTGCGTTCGGGTGGGCGTGGAGTGTGGTGCGGGGG
>CAJXPN010001069.1 GCA_913058025.1 uncultured Myxococcales bacterium
ACGAGATTTCTGCCTGTCTCGTGGGCTCGGAGATGTGTATAAGAGACAGGTGCCCGATGGTGTGGACCGGCGAGAGATCGCGCGCGTGCACTTCAACGAGCTGATCGAAGAGAACCCGGAGCTGCGTGAGCTCTTCGGGATGGAGTGAGCGGCGCGTCCGCACCAACGGGCGCTCGTGCCACGAGCACGAGCGCGTATCGATTCCCCGCCGCCTCACCAAATGCGTGAGGCGTCCCATCTGTGGAGACGACGAGCATGTCCGAAGAGAGCTACGCCTCGCCTGGCGCCCGTGAGCGACCGCTTATTCAGATCGCCGACGACGACCCCGAGATCCGGACGCTGCTTCGGCTGCACTTCGGCTCGATGGAGTGTGACCTGTTGGAGACCTCGGATGGGGCGGAGACGCTCGAGATGGTGATCGTGCATCGCCCCGACCTCATCATCCTCGACGTGATGATGCCCGAGCTCTCCGGCTGGGAGATCTGCAAGTACATCAAGGAGCGGGACGAGGAGTACGCGCACACCGGCGTGATCATGCTCACCGCCATCGGCGCGGTGAACAACTCGCTGACCTCTCCGCTCTTCGGCGCCGACGACTACATGGACAAGCCGTTCGACTTCGACGAGCTCGACGTGAAGGTCCGCCAGGTGCTCTCTCAGAAGCGCCGCGACGCCTGAGCGTCGTCTGACCATCGCCTGGGCATGGCCCGGGCGGTTCAGAGCTCGAGCAGCAGCTTCTTGGCCTTCTGCCAGGACGGGGACGACGACGGGACCATCCTCATGATCGTACGGCACAGCTCGCCGGCGGCCTTGGGGTTGGTCTTCTTCTTGTTGGCGGCCTGGATGTAGAGGCTCGTCGCGACGCGCTCGAGCGCCCGCTTGAGGTCCTTGACCTTTCCGTTGCCCTTCGACAGCTTCTCGCCGTCGATGAGCGCGCGGCGAGCCTCCTTGTATTTCTTGGCGCGCAGGAGCTCCAGGCCGCGCTCACCGTGGACCTCGGCGAGGTCGCCGTTGAGCGCGGAGCGGTGCGAACCCTTGACGCGTCGGTCGGCCGAGCGCGCGCGCTCGAGCTCCTTGATCGCCTTGGTCCATGACTTCTTCTTGGAGAGGCTTCGCCCGCTCGACCAGGCCGAGTCGAGCGTACGCACGGCCGATGAGAGGTCCTTGCCCTTCGGGTCGCCCGAGCGCGAGAAGAAGCGTGAGGCGTCACCGAATCGCTTCTTCTTGTAGAGCGCGATGCCCTCGTCGAGGCCGCCGGAGGCGATGCGCGTGGACTTCTTGGGGGACGTGGCGAAGGGGTCGGGCGCGTCGGTCGAGTCGGTGCTCCTGGCCGCCGCGGCGACCGTGGCCTCGGCCTGGCGCGCCAACTCGGCCTGGCGCTCGAGCACGCGCGGGCGCAGGGACTTTGCGCCGGCGTGGTCGGGCTCGCGCTCCAGGATCGAGTCGAGCGTGGCCAGCGACGTGTCGATGTCCTCGGCGGTGAACTGTGCCTGCGCCTGCTCGTAGAGCGAGGAGAGCTCGACGCCCTTCTTCTTTCGCACGAGCGCGGAGGCCTCGTCGTAGTAGGAGGACGAGGCGGGGATCTTGGCGGCGAGCGCGCGCGCGGCGTCGAGGTCGTTCTTGGCGGCGAGCGTCTGGGCCTGCTTCAGGAGCTCCTCAGCGGCCGATTCGCGCTCGATTCGGGCGAGCTGCGGGGCGATCTCGAGGGAGTCGTCGGCGGCGTGGGCGGCGTCGAAGTTGACGCGCGCGGAGCCCCAGTCGCGCGATTTGACGGCCTCGACGCCGAGCAGGTAGAGGCGCTGCGCCTCGACACGGGTGGCGTCGACCTTGGCGGCGGGAGCTGGGGAGGGTGCTGCCTGCTCGGGGCCGCGCGTGGCGATGAGCGCCACGAGCGCGACGATGAAGACCGAGGCGACGGCGCCGGCGGCGAGCGTGATGCGCGTGAAGAGGCGCGTGGACTGGTCGAACTCGAGCGCGGCGAGGCGGGTGTGCTCATCGATGGGCGGCATGGCGCCGGCGACGGTCTCGGTGGCCGCCGGGATGAGGTGGCGGTAGGAGCGGGGCGGGGCGCTGGCGCAGGTGAAGATGGCGACGGACTTGCCGATCTCGATGCTGTCGCCGTCGAAGAGGGAGGCCTCCTTGATGCGCTGGCCGTTGAGGTAGGTGCCGTTGGCGGAGTCGAGGTCACGCAGGGTGAAGGACTCGTCGGGGTTCTTGCAGATCTCGAAGTGCGTGCGGCTGAGCGCGGGATCGGGGAGCTGGATGGTGTTGTTTTCGCCGCGGCCGACCGTGACGCGGAGCTCGCGGGCGAAGTACTCCTGTCCCGAGGCGGGCCCCTGGTTGACCACGAGCTTGGGCGCGACGGCCTCGGACTCGAAGACGCTGTCGAGGATCTCGGTGGACTGGACCTCGAACCCCGGACCCTCGGCGAGGTCGAGGGGCGCGGCGACCTCCTCGGTGAAGTCGACGTG
>CAJXPN010001070.1 GCA_913058025.1 uncultured Myxococcales bacterium
CTACACAGAGTAGATCGTCGGCAGCGTCAGATGTGTATAAGAGACAGGCTCAGCCCCGTCGCCACGAGCGTCCAGAGCGTGAACAGCCCGAGCAGCAGGGACGAGAGCCCCGAACCGAACGACGCCGCGCGTCCACGCGCGAGCTCTGCGAACCAGAGCAGCGCGACGAGCCCTGAGCCGAGCACGAACACGTTCCGGCGCATGTACTCGAAGCTCGTGAATCCGGTGACCGCGATCCATGGCGCGATGGCAAGGAACGCGAGCCCCGCGACGCTCGAAATGGACAGCTTGCCGGGGTCCTCGGTCGCGCCCGCTTCGGGGCGCCCGTCGGACTCTTCGGTGTTCTTCGTGTGATCTTCGGTCATCTCGATCTCATCCTTCGGTTCATTCATCTACTCGGGGGTCGACGTGTCCGGCGAACCTCATCGGGCCGCTCCCACCACGGACGCGTCAGCATCTGAACACCCAGGGGCCCTCGCCTCATCCCATGCATGACCCGTGCTCAGCGAACGCGGTCACCTTTTGACACTGAGCGTGGCGCGCGTCTACACTCACCCGCTGCCACCAGTGGCTCTATGATGGATGTGCGACATGACGGTGGAGAATCACGAAGACTCCGATAATTCCGCCCCCGAACCGTCACTCGACGACTGGGTCGAGGGCGACGATCCCCATGCGCTCTACAGCGGAGAGACCAGCCCACGCAACCTCGGGGTCGCCACGCTGCTCACGCTCCTCAACCCGGGCGTGGGCTACGCCTACGTCGGGAGGCTCACCCAGGGGCTCGTCTACGACCTCGTCCTCGCGTTGCTGGTCGCCGTCGCGATCATCGCGCAGGCACACTACCGCTTCATGCCGCTGCTCCCCGCCGGGTGTGTGATCGTGGGCTGGACAGTGCTCAGCGCGATCGCCGCGCTCGACGTCCGCGCCATCCTCCGCGAGGAGGGCACGGAGGAGTACCTGCTGCGGCCCTTCAACCACTGGCTCCCGTACACCGCCATCTTCGTGCTCTGCACGCTCCTCCCCGTGTACGTGTCTGTCGACACCGCGCTCACGCGCCTGTGGATGATACGCCCCGCGCTCCACGACGGGATGTTCCCGACCCTCCTCCTCGGTGACGTGCTCCTCGTCGACCGCCGCGCGCTCGGCGACGACCGCCCCGCGATCGGTGACATCGTCTCCATCTCGGCCGACGAGCCCGGCGCGCCCGTCCACCACCTGCGCGTGATCGCCCGAGCAGGAGAGAAGGTCCGGGTCGAGGATCGCGCGCTCTACATCGACAATGAGCCCATCGCGCAGACCGACGCCCAGGAGGACGTCACCTCACAGCTCCCGAGCAATGAGGCCCTTCGCCCGATGATCGAGCGCAACCGCGACGCGACCTACGTCGTCTCCGTCGCGCCCGATGTCGTCAACAACGCCTCGATCTCGATGACGAAACCGATCCCGGAAGGGCGCGTCTTCCTGCTCGGCGACAACCGCAGCCAGGTCCCCGCGCACGACACCACCGGCGCGAAGATGCGCGACTCACGCGAGTTCGACTCGCAGCGCCTCGAGCTCGTCCGCGGTAAGCCGCTGTTCGTATTGTGGTCGAGCGACCCCGACTCCGGCGCCATCCGTTGGGAGCGCATCGGGCGGCGAGTCCAGTGATCCGGCGCCTCGCGCCTCCTCTCCACGACGTCGATCCTCGCGCTCGTGATGTTCCCCGACCACGCACCACCCTCAATCCATGTCCCCTCACGCACCCGACACCAAAGGGCAGGGCGATCCGCTCGCTGACACGCCCATCGACCCGAAGCTCAGGCGTCAGCGCCTCTGGCGCTACTTCACGCGCTATAGGAGCTGGTTCCTGGGTGGCGGCGTCGCGCTCGTGGTCACGAACGTGCTCGGGCTCGCGATCCCGTCCTACATAGGTGGGGCGGTCGAGACCCTGCGCGAGATCTCGAAGGCCGGTGAGGCCTCCGACGCCGCCGTCGCGTCGCTGGGGAACGCGGGCCTGGCGATCATCCTCCTGGCCCTTGGCGCAGGCGTCGCGCGCGTGTTCTCACGCATCTTCATCTTCAACGCCGGGCGGTTCATCGAGTTCGACGTCCGCAACGCGCTCTACGACAAGCTCGGGCTCCTCGACCAGGAGTTCTACGGGAGCGTCCCCACCGGCGACGTCACCTCGCGCGTGACCAACGACGTCTCGTACGTTCGGCTCCTGTTCTCGATCACGTTCCTCCACGCGATCAACACCTCGCTCGCGCTCACCATCGCGCTCACGCAGCTCATCCGCATCGACCCGATGCTCACGCTGTGGTGCCTGATCCCGTACCCGTTCCTCCTGTTCGGCCTCAGGCGCATCATCCGCGCGCTCTTCGATCAGACCAAGATCGTCCAGGCCCAGATGTCCACGCTCTCGGCGACCGTCCAGGAGAACCTGTCTCTTATACACATCTCCGAGCCCACGAGACAGGCAGAAATCTCG
>CAJXPN010001071.1 GCA_913058025.1 uncultured Myxococcales bacterium
GGGGGGCGCCAAGCGCGCAGCGCGGCGGCGGGGGCTTCTGCCCCGCACCACACTCTCCGCTCTCTCGAACGCGCCCAAAACGCGCCCAAACCGCCCCGCACCACACTCTCCGCTCTCTCGAACGCTCCCAAAAGAGCCCCGAACCACACGCACCGTCACACGCGAGCGCGCGAACCTCAGCGGTCGTGGTCGATGTGCAGGTGCGGCGCGACGGGCTGTCCGTCCGCGCCGCGCAGCTCGATGACCCGGTCCGCGCGCCCCTGCGTGAGCAGCGACGTCAGGTCGACTCCGAGCCCGCCGAGCTCGCCGAGGTGCTCGCGCTCCAGGCGCGTGCGCTCGGCGTGGTGGCGCTGGCGCTGCGTGGACTCGGCGTCACGCTGCTCGCGCTCGAACTCGCGCTTGATGCGCTCGGCCTCCAGGCGCGCGCCTTCGCGGCGCCCTTCCATCTCGAGCTGGTGAGTCTGCGTGAGCGACTCCTCGTCGCGCGCCTTGCCGTTGCGCTCGAGCTTTCGCTCGAGCTTGAAGTCCTCGAGCTCCTGGGCTTGCTTCTCGGTCGCCCGCTCGAGCCCGAGGCGCGTGCGCGACTCGATCGCCTGGTCGTGCATCTGCTGGAGGCGCGCGGGCGCGCCGTAGCCGCGGTAGACGACCTTGTCGATGTGGTAGCCGCACTGGTTCGCGCGCCCCACGAGCTGCTTGTAGGTCCCGAGGTCGTTGAGCGCGGCGGTGTTGCTCTTGAAGGACTCGAAGTCGTGTCCGCTCATGAACTCGATGATGTCGGCGGTCGCGGCGTTGATGAAGTCGCCGGTCGGGTCGTGCGAGGTCGCCAGCATCTTCTCGATGTCGCGCAGCTCGAAGAAGAGCATGAGCCTGATGGTGAGGACTGCGTCGTCGGCGGTCCGCACGTCCATGACGTCGTGGTACATCTGGTCGGGCATCATCCACAGCTTCTGGAACACGAGCGCGTTGGGCACCTTGCGGTAGCCGTCGGCGCTGGGCGCCGAGCCGTGCCACGAGAACGTGTGCAGCCACTCCCCGGGCTTGGGGACGAACTGCGCCGGGCCATGCTCGATGCGCCGCGAGACCTTCCCCGTCTCCTCGTCCTCGCAGTACACGACGACGGCCTCCTTGGCCGCGATCGGTAGCACCTCCTCCTTCTCCACGCCGATGTGGAACCGGGGGTCGAGCCAGACGTGCGCGGGTCCTGGCATGTGCTCCTGGCGCCCGTCCCTGTAGCGCACGATCAGGAAGTCGCCGGGGTGCGCGACGTGGTGGTGCATCGGGCGGATCTTCTTGCCGTAGCGCCAGATCCGGCGCGGCCCCTCGATCTGGACCATGTCCCCGCTCTTGCTCACCACGAGCACCCGCTGCCCGTCCTCGACCGTATGGAAAAACATCCCGTAGTGCCCCGTCTCCTGCTGGCTCCTGTCGAGCCCGTTGTCGTTCGCTCCCTCTCCGCCACCGCGCTCGATCCGGTTCCGCCTCATGCGCTCGCCCGGCGGCGCCGCCTGAGCCGTCCCCTGCGCGATGTTCCCCAGCATCGACGCCGGCAGATCCGCGACGCGTTCGGGCGCGGCCATCGACGACCTCAGCATCTGCTGAGGGATCGCGTGCGTCGCGCTCTGCTCCTCGAAGGCGTCCTGTAGCGCGCCCGCTTTCTTGTTGTACTTGTACCTGTTCGCGCTCATGGACCTCTCATCGGTGGCACGCGTCGCCAGGGGGCGATGACGTGTTGGTCTACGGGGTTTGTGTGGGTTGAACACAGTGTAGGCGCGGTCCTATTCGACGGCGAGGACCTTTTCTTGAGATGATGTCCCCTCACACCCGCGCTGTCAGGTACGACGAGGGCCCCCACTTGAGTGATTTCGGAGAGCTGCGCAGCCTGCTCCACGGCGAAGAGGATCCCTCGCAGGAGCGCTTCGACGCGCTGATCGCGATGTTCCGGGACGCGGACGACCCCGACGAGGCCGCGCGCGTCTGGTTGCCCTACGCCCTCGATCGGGTCGGTGGGTGGCCCGACCATGTGCGGACGATCGTGTTGGGGAACGCCGACGCGAGGACGCGCGGAGGGGCGTGGGTCGGGCTGGCGAGGTACCTCCAGGTCATCATGTTCGCCTGGTCCGCCGAGGATCTGCGCGAGCTGTTCATGTCTTCGAGGGTGGCGAGCGTGCTGTCGTTGACCGTGAGCCACGCGCGGTTCTCCGAGGACCTCTTCGAGTGGATCGCGGCGTCGCCGCACTTCGGGCGGCTGCGCGAGCTCGAGGCCGCGGGCATCAAGAGCGGGGAGGGCGTCGCGGCGCTCGCCAGCAGCGGCCTCGAGCTCGAGCGCCTCGAGATCAAGGCGTGCCCGGTCGGTGACGTGGGGTTGATCGCCATCTCGGAGTCTCCGATGGCCTCGACGCTGCGCGCGCTCACGCTGAGGTCGTGTCACTGTCTCTTATACACATCTCCGAGCCCACGAGACAGGCAGAA